>JAWLHD010000010.1:18155-22901 GCA_041690555.1 Anaerohalosphaeraceae bacterium | reverse complement strand
TCAGGTTTTGATTCTGGTCGGGATCGTTCATGTTCAGACGTGCGGCAATCTCCTCAGAATCGCTTAATCCGTCGCGGTCAGTATCGTTGTTTTTCAGCTGCAGTTCGTGTCTATCTGGCATGTGGGGGAGGCGAATCTCGAGCACGTTGGCCAGCAGGTTTGTGTCGACTCGACCGATGTGCTGGGTTCCGAAATAGTCAAACGCTCCATGTTCCATTGCGTGAAGCGCAAGATCGGGCAGAAAACCACCCTCGCCGTTCGGATATTTCAGCCCGAGGCGCGTGTTGACGATATTTGTTCCACCCATGTGGATATGTCGGCCGCAAATATGGCATTGCTCGAGCCCGTCGAGCTCATGGCGGAAGATTTCGTAACCAGGCGTCGGGGCGGAGGCAATCAACTCGTTAACTCGTGCCGCTATGCATCTGGACAGGTCGGCGCCGTCGGCTGTTAGGTTGCGATTCTGGTCGTTGTCGAAAGGACTATAGCCAAGAGAGTACTCCTCTTCGTCGGACAGTTGATCGTTGTCGGCGTCATTTGGGACAGTCACCTGATGATTGCCGGGGTTTGGCACCTGGACACCGAGGATTCGAACAAGTTCCGGGACATTGATACGGTCCTTGTGGACGGTGCCGGAATGGCTGAACGATCCGTGTTCCAGAAAATGCACGGCGATAAAGGGAAGTGCTATTTCGACGTCAGGAGTGTGAATGATGAGCGCTCCCATGTTGAAGGATTCGCCGCAGACGTCACATTGCTCAAGACCGAACGCCAGGAGTTCGGTTGCATGAAGGCCTTCCGGTACGGGATCGCCCGGCTTGAGCACAGGAATGGATCGAATCACTTCGGCACACCGCGCGGCCAATCCGACTCCATCGGATATACCGTTTCTATCTTCATCCGGATTGGCGGGGTCATAGCCGAGTACTCGTTCCTCCCAGTCGGCAAGCAGGTCGCCATCTCTATCGGGCGACACGCACAGGTGATGCGGGTCGGAATCGCCGGCGGCCAGGGCCTTTTGCTGGAGCGGAATGCCGCCAGAAAAAACAAACATGGCGGCGGTCCCTGTCTGAATTGCAATTCGTCGGACGTTCCTGTGTGCTTGCTCCTTGATATGCTTTCTGATTAGACGATTGTGTGCGCGCTTTAATCTCCCCATTTCTGTCTCCTTTCCCTGATTGCTATGTAAATTCTACTGCAAGACCGCAGTTTTGCCAAGTTAATTCGATTATCCTTGCTTCTCACGTCAGTCGATGTGTTGTGAATTACTGCATCGGGCGGGGTATTGTCGCCGACATAGGATATGGTTAAGATAGGGGTTGTGTTGGCCTGCGAACGACCCCCGGACCTCAAAAACGAGTTTTTGGCCAAATCTGTGTATGTTGTTTCGTCGGTGAGGCGGCTGCGCGGTCGCCTTTGCAGATGAGATCGAGGCGATGGTTATCTTTTTAGTGCAATTATATGACATTTACTGAACTTATGGCATTGGTCGGGTCGGCGGCGTTTAAGGGTTCCGTCTGCGCGGATTCCCGAGTTGTTGGTCCTGGAGACGTGTTCGTGGCGGTTTCGGGGACTCACGTTGACGGACATGATTACATTGGTCGAGCGCTTGCCAACGGGGCGGCCTACATCGTGTGCCAGAAGGACTGCTCATCGCCGACGGAATCAACGGTTGTTGTCGCCGATACGGCCGAGGCGCTGGGTGTTCTTGCACAGCAGCACCTGGGCAACCCGTCGGCAACGCTGACAAATCTTGCCGTCACGGGGACCAACGGCAAGACAACGGTTAGCTGGCTTGTTCGATCTGTCGTGCAGGCGGCGGGGCGCAAGTGCGGCCTGATCGGGACGATAGTATACGATACCGGGCAAGAGAGTTCACACGCGTCGCTGACAACGCCGGACGCCGTGCAGGTGGCGCGCCTTGCAAGGAAAATGGTCGACGATGGCGCCGAGTACATGATGATCGAAGCAAGCAGTCATGCTCTGAGTCAGAATCGTCTTGCGGGGGTGCCGTTTACGGCGGCGGCATTTACCAACCTGACTGGGGATCACCTGGACTATCACAGCACCGCGGAGGAATACCTGGCGGCTAAGATGCGGCTGTTCACGGGGCTGCCGGTTCACGCAACGGCGGTGTTGAACGCCGAGTCACCTGCTGCGAACGAGATTGCGCACCATGTTCTGAATCGTGTTCTCTGGTATGGAATCGATACCGAGACGGACATTTCTGCGCGTGTTCACAACATGGACGCAGCGCGAACCCTTTTCGCGGTTTCTTTCGGGGGGCGCAGGGAGCTGGTGCAGACTCGTCTGATCGGGCGGCACAATGTAAGCAATCATCTTGCCGCGACGGGGCTGTGTTTGGCGGCAGGATTCGATTTGACGACAATCGCAAAGGGATTGTCGGCTCTTGAGGCGGTGCCTGGTCGGTTGGAAGCCGTCGACTGCGGACAGGACTTCGCGGTCCTGGTCGATTATGCACATACCGACGATGCCCTGCGGAACGTACTGAGTACGCTTTCGCGGCTTAAGAAGAAGCGTTTGATCTGCGTGTTCGGCTGCGGCGGCGACCGTGACAGGACGAAGCGGCCGCGAATGGCGAGGGTGGCCGAGGAGATGGCGGACGTGGTGATCGTAACGAGCGACAACCCGCGGACGGAGGACCCGGAGGCAATCATACGAGATATAATTAAGGGGTTCGAGAATCCCAATGCCGACCGGATTGTGATAGAGCCGGACCGGCGGACTGCGGTGCAGCGGGCAATTGCCTGGGCGCGTAAGGGGGATATCGTGCTGCTGGCCGGCAAGGGGCACGAGGATTATCAGATCATCGGAACGGAGAGGACCGAGTTTGATGATCGAAAGGTGGCCGCTGAGTTCCTGGGGGCCGGTTGAGCGGTGCATTGCGGTCTGTGGTGCCTTGGTGTGAATAGATGTGTGATGTGAAATGAAGGCTATCGAGACAAAGCATCTTACAGAGGTTTTGCGTTCGCGGGTTGTTCACGAAATTGTGGGGGCATCGCCGCAGTTACGGGTAACGGGGGTGAGCACCGATTCGCGGCACGTGCAGGAGGGGGATTGCTTCGTAGCGATCCGGGGTGAGCGGTTCGATGGGCATGATTTTGCCAGGCAAGCTGCAGACAAGGGTGCGCGTTGTTTGATAACAGAACGTCAGATCGACGGCTGCGCAGCTCCGGTCCTGGTTGTGGACGACAGCATAGCAGCACTCGGTGATCTTGCGCGGTGGTATCGCGGACGGATGGACGCCAGAGTGATCGCGATCACCGGCTCGGCAGGTAAGACGACAACGCGGCGGATAGTGAGTCATGCATTGGGGGAGCGGTTCAAGTGTAACGAATCGCCCATGAGCTATAACAACCACATCGGCGTGCCGCTTACCGTTTTGTCGACCGAGGCAGAGCATGAATTTCTGGTCATGGAGTTGGGATCGAACGCACCCGGCGAGATTGCCTACCTGACGGGGATCGCTCGGCCGGACATTGCCGCTGTAACAAATGTGCATTCGGCGCATTTGGCGGGGTTCGGGTCGATGGAGAACATTGTGCGGGAAAAGGCATCGATACGTCAGGGACTTGTGCCGGGGGGCACGCTGCTGATCAACGGGGACTTCGATGCGTTGCGGCGGCACTGTGACGAGATCGGCGTTGCGTATACTGCGTTCGGGCAGTCGGCGGGCTGCGATATCACGGGGGAATGCTTTGTCTGTCATGGGGCTTCAGGATCGCTGCGGATAGAAGGACGAATGATCAATGTTCCGTTGGCGGGCAGGGCGAATCTGGAGAACGTACTGGCCGCCTGGGCAGTGTGCAAATGCGCAGGGCTTTCGTTGGAGGATTTTGCGGAAGCGGCGGCTGCGCTTACCCCGGCCCGGATGCGTCTGGACATACAGCGGATCGGAAGTATCACACTCATTAACGACTGTTACAATGCAAATCCGGCATCCATGGCCAATGCTATTGATACCCTGATGCGCATCAGCAATGGTGCGCCCGGACGGACGGTTTTTGTCTGTGGGCACATGGGGGAATTAGGCGCGCAGAGCGAGGCGCTCCACGCCGAGCTTGGGCAGCAAGTGGCGAAAGCGGGCATTGGCGTTCTTTTAGCAGCGGGTCCGTTTGCGGCGACGACCGCCGGGGCGGCACGAGGAGCGGCGAGCAGGGGGCTGGAGTGTTCGGTCTTCAGTGACACGGACGCCCTGTGTGACAAACTTGTGGATATTGTGCAAGACGGCGATATAATTCTTGTGAAGGGATCGCGGAGTGCCGCCCTTGAGAGGGCGGTGCGAGCGTTGACTGAGGCGTTTTCCTGATTCGCAGATGCGAGGCAAGTTTGCGGACAGCTTAGTGCGCGGTTTCGAGAGAAGGCAGGGACGGTGATATACCATTTACTTGATTTTCTGCGAGAGGTTTTTCCGGACAGCAGCATCGGGTTCTATGGGTTTCAGAACCTGTTGTTCCGGTGTATCATGGCGGCGCTGACGGGATTGGCGATCGCGTTTTTTACTGCGCCGCGCATCATTCGGTCGCTCCTGCGTATGAAGATAGGCGACAGGCCGGAGTTTCATCATGCCGCGCTGAATGAGCTGATGCGCGAGCGGGCGAACACCCCGACGATGGGCGGTGTGATCATTCTGTTGGCGGTTGTCGTGGGGACGGTCCTTTGGGCGCGGATGAATAATCCATTTATTCACAAGGCGCTGGTGATCTTCATATGGTTCGGTGCAAT
>JAWLHD010000010.1:0-18145 GCA_041690555.1 Anaerohalosphaeraceae bacterium | reverse complement strand
GGCACCGATGACTGGCTGAAGCTGACGGCCAAGAGCCATCAGCGCAGCCGCGATGGGCTGCGGGCGTGGGAGAAGCTGATCCTGCAGTTTGGCTGCACAAGCCTGATTGCTATTTTTCTTTATTCGGACATGGCTAACATTCCGGATGCGTTGCGGTTCTGGCTGCCTTTTTACAATAAGGGCATACCTTTGGCCAAGTGGATGTTTGCGGTGATCGTAGTGCTTTATATCTCGGCAGCGAGCAATGCGGTTAATCTGACGGACGGGATGGACGGGCTTGCGCCTGGCTGCATCGGGATCGTGGCGGGCGTGCTGGTGATTCTTTGTTACATTACTTCGGAGACGATGGCGCCGGCGAGCGAGCGGACATGGGCAAGTTACCTGCTGATTCCGCATGTGCCGCATTCGGGTGAACTGTCGGTGTTCTTCGCGGCGATAGCAGGAGCGATCCTTGGGTTTTTGTGGTTTAACTGTCATCCGGCGCAGGTCTTCATGGGCGACGTCGGTTCGCTGTCGCTGGGGGCGGCCGTCGGGTACGGGGCGGTTGTAACGCGAAACGAGATCCTGCTGTTCATCATCGGCGGGGTGTTTATCATGGAACTCTTCAGCGTAATCCTGCAGGTCGGGTATTTCAAATACACCGGCGGCAAGCGTCTGTTTCGGTGTGCGCCCATTCATCATCATTTTCACCTGGCGGGATGGTCTGAGCCGCAGGTTGTGGTGCGGTTCTGGCTGCTGTCGATGGGTTTTGCGGTACTGGCGCTTGCGACGCTGAAGATTCGATGAACGTCAGGTTCTTGTCTGCGGGGACCATTTTTGTGCGAAGGAGGAAGATATGTGCATGAGCCATTCCAATCATTCAAAGGTTGTGTCAACGTTTGTTGCAGGTTGCTTTGCCTGGTGTTCTCTGGCTGCTGCAAAAGAGCAGAGCGGGGCTGCTGCGCTGTAAACCACCGCGATAGAGGACGCAGATCAGGTGAAGTGTAGTTCCACAATTTCCCTGTCGGTCAGGATGTGATCGCGGGGGACGTTTTGACCATCGTGAATGCCGGGGGCGTTCCAGGCGCGGGCGCTTTTCAGTTTCTCGGCAAGTTCACGGTGGATGTGGCAGGCCAGGTCGGTTACAGTTGAGCCGCGCGGGAGGGTGAACGGTTCATTCATGTCAGGTTCCTTGCCTGGTTTCCTGGCGTAGACGCGGACAATATCAAGCATGTGGAATACGCCTGCGCAGAACTCAGTCAGCCCTTCGCCGGTCGTCGCGGAGAGCTTCATGAATTCGAACGGCCTGTCGCAAAGCTCCCGAAGCGTTTGAAACGTGTCGGGTTCAGCAAGATCGGATTTCGTGCAGATAACAAACGCGGGATGAGCCAGAGGATTGGCTTCTTCGGAGGACCGGTCGGCTACGAGACGGTGGCTGTCAAGGTATTCAAGGATGACCTCTACCTGCTCAAGCACGTCGGTGGACAGGTCAATGACGATAGCGATAAGATCGCTGCCGCGGAACGTCTGGACCAGGCCCGGCGCGGCGTAGTCGGCGGTGATCGGGGGCGTATCTACAAGCTGGATTGGCACGTCCTCGAAGTGCATCATGCCTGGTACGGGTTTGTCCGTGGCGAATGGGTAGTCGGCTACGTTGACTTTGGCCTTGGTCAGGGCCGCAAGAATGGCGCTCTTGCCGGAATTGGGCAGGCCGATCAGAGCGATCTGGCCGGCGCCGCTTCTGGGGACGTGAAAGACGTCGACGTGCTTTGCGCCTCCCTTTTTGCCGCTTTCGGCGGCTTCCCGGAGTTTGCTGAGGCGTTTCTTGATGTCGGCCTGGAGGTGCTCGGTGCCCTTGTGGCGAGGGATAGTCCGCAGCATTTCCTCCAGCGCCTGGCGCTTCTCCTCATCGGAAGAAGCACTGCGGTACCATTCTTCGGCCTTCTTGTATTGCGGTGTCAGATTCGCGGGCACTAAACGAACCTCCGTTATTCGGCGTCAGTTGCTATTCAACCAGATCGA
Organism: Anaerohalosphaeraceae bacterium; assembly: GCA_041690555.1. Lineage (GTDB taxonomy): Bacteria > Planctomycetota > Phycisphaerae > Sedimentisphaerales > Anaerohalosphaeraceae > JACZKQ01. The sequence continues at coordinate 16,144 of JAWLHD010000010.1, read as the reverse complement.
ACCTGTGCTTGTCGCGAGGACGAACCAGGTACGGCTTGTCGTCGTCCCATTTTACATACATTTTCGACAGGTGCCATGTTCTGCCGCGGTTATTGTTACCCTGGAAGAACAGGTACATCCTGCCGTCATCATCCGTGAAGATTCCGGGGTGGCCGGACTCGCTGGCGTTCCACGTTTGCGGCTCGCCATTTGGCAGGAGGGGCTGTCGGGACAACCGCTGCCACCGGATGCCGTCTTCGCTGACAGCACAGCCGATCTGCTGTGGTTCGTTGTTGTAGGCGCCGGCGTAGAACATGTACAGTCGATCGTTGCGGCGGACGACCGCAGGCGCCTCGATACAGTTTTTCTCCCACGGCAGTTCTGGTTTGAGTATCGGTCCGTCACAGAGCTGCCGCCATGCATCCCGGCCGAAATCCGAATCGATTGGGGCGCCGGCAACGCCAATCATCTGGATCTTGAACGCGGGATCGCGCGTGGCCCAGTAGAGGAGCAACCGGCCGTCATGCTCGATCACGTCGGCATCAATGGCTCTGCCGCAGTTCCAGTCGCCGGCGGGGCGAAAGATGGGGTTGGTCTCGTTGCGGACAAAGCGAACGCCGTCGGTGCTGACGGCGTGGCAGATGGCGTCTTTCGGTCCGTTGCCGTAGGTCTGGTAGAAAAGGTGGACCTTGCCGCCGAGTACGATGGCCGCCGGAGCGCCCAGTCCCTTCTTTTCGCAATCCTGCTCGGGCAGCATGTCGCCGACTTTGGTCCAGTCAATCATGTCCGTGCTCTCGGCGATGCCGACGGCTATTCCGCGTCCCGGTCGGTTCGTGGTGTAATACATGTAATAGCGACCGTTGAATCGCACCACATCAGGGTCCTTGGCAAAGGCGCCGCCGAAGGTCGTGTCGGTATAGTACATCCGCGGGCGGTCAACGTTGTCGGCCAGTACGCGATCGTGCACACACAGCAAAACGGAAAGGGCAAGACACGCCCGGATAAGACATATTCTGGTAATGCTGTTCATGTGATTGCTCCACCAAAAACGCCGCCGGTACATGCATTATACCGGCGGCGTACGGTTTAGTCCATGTTTTCAATGGTCAGCGTACAGGCACCTTGTAAAGGGTAATACTCAGCGGTTTCAGGCTCACCGTTTTGGACAGGTCCGTGGAGGCAGCCTTGTCAATGATGACATTGGGCTTTTCGCCGGGGTTGTTATGCGCCAGCGGCGTGTCACCGGCGATGACCCACGTCTCGGCTTTGCCCGCAAGCCGCGCCTTTTCAACGCCGAGTTCGAGCTGGTATGTGTCCCACGTGGGGTTCACGACGGCAATGGTCAATGCCTTCTTGTCGGCGGTCCATGCGGCGGCGATATCCAGAGGCGCCGGTACGTCGACTACCTTTGCGGGAATCGTGCCGAAGTGCCTGCGATAGAGGACAAGCGGAAGGGCGGTTGTGTCGAAGGCGGCTTCCGTCTTGGTGGTCTTGATGCAGCCTATGACGTTTACGGTCTGGGCGTAAGTCGCAAGTATGTACATATCGCTGTTGCGGAAGAACTCGTGCAGGCCCGCGGCAATGCCCAGTGCATCCTGCATGAAGTAGCGCGTGCCGAGTTCGCCGTAGATATGCGGACCGTACCAGTAGTTCCATTCCGTCGCCCCTACAAGGATGTTCTTGTCCGCAATTCCCGGGATAGTGCGGCGGTATTCGCGGTGGGCGTCGGCGATTCGCTTGACCCGGTCGGGGATCTGACGAACATGTTCGACGATATCGCCGCGGCTCTGGCAGTAGAAGTGTTCGCCCACAACGTCCATGTGGTCGGCGCAGTGGGTAAGAAGGCCGCGGGACCAGTCACCGATGTTGCCCGATGCGATGGTAATGATATCAGGATCGACCCTGCGCATCATCTCTTCGACCCAGTTGTGCTTGAGGACGTAGTGATTCAGGCTCATGTAGCCCAGCTGCCAGTTGCCCCACATTTCATTGCCGACGCACCACCATTTGACTTTAAATGGTTCAGGATTTCCGTTGGCGGCGCGGATGCGACCCCACTGGGTGTCAGACGAGCCGTTAGTGTATTCGATCTGAGCGGCGGCAGAATAAGCATCCCCGAAGCCGGTGTTTACGGCGATTAGAGGTTCGGCGTCGATGAGGCGGCACAACCGGACAAATTCATCCATGCCGACATCGTTAGTTTCGATGCCGGTCCATGCGGGATTGGTGCGTGTCGGGCGGGTGTCGCGATCGCCGAGGCCGTCGCGCCAGTCATAGCCGCTGACGAAGTTGCCGCCGGGCCAGCGATAGAGCGGGCTGTTCAGTTCACGCAGCAGCGCCAGTGTGTCGGCGCGGAACCCGTCGATGTTGTCGCCCGGCATAAGGGACACAGCGCCTATCAGAAGGCGGCCCTTGCCCGCGGAGACGATCTCAAGTCGGCCGTTGTCGGTTGCGGCGCCTGCCTTGAATGCGAATGGGACTGTAGTGTATGCGTCGCCAAGCCTGCCGATCGTTACGGTTTGGCGCTCGCCTTCGCCATCGCCCCAGGCAAGGCTGATCTTGAGCGGCGCTGCGGACTGGTCTCCGGCGACGACGATGCGGCCGGTGTACGGTTTGCCTTTGATCAGGCCGAGTTCATCCTGGTAGATGCCCGCGGCGGTGTTGCCGGGCAGGCTGATCTGGCAGGCCTGCTTGCCGGAATGCGGCTTTTCGGTGCTCATGCTGACGGCATCTTTGGGGCCGATGACCTTCCATGGGGATGCAGCCAGGACGCGAGCACCGGAGCCGATAGTGCGCCATGGTTCCCTCGGCGCAGGAATCGGGAAATAGAACTTGCGGTCTTCCAGCATCTCGGCCCAGATGCCGCCGTAAATGCAGCGACCCAGGTGCTCGATGAACTGGCCATAAATGTACTTGGAGATCGGCTCGCCGGTCTGGCCTGCGTCGATGCCGGCACGCGCTTCCACTGTCTTGCCTTCGAGCGTGGCGCCGGCGATCTTTTCGAGCACAACGTCGTCGTACCAGGCGGCGCCGGTTGATGAGCCCCACCCGCCGAACAGGCAGTTTACCTGGAGGGATGTGTTCGTCGTAACAAATTCGCAGGTGACACGAGTCCAGTCCCTGGTGCCGGTTACCGCGGGAGTCTTCGTGCCCTGCATGTCGTGGATGTTCAGCAGTGCGCCTTCACCGGTGCCGGCCGAGACATTCTCAGTCTTGATCCACGCGGAGAGGCGGTAGCGCGCCAAGGGCTCTACGGAAACTGTCTGGGCCCAACTGATATCGGCGCCGCCCGTTGAACTCAACTTGACGCTGGCCTTGCCCGTCCTGGCGAGGTCGGCATATTCAAACGAACCCTCTCCGCTCCATGTCTGGGTGCGCCATCCTGTCGGGCGGCTGCCGCGGGCCTCTTCAAAGGACGGATTGCGTATAAGGTTCTGTTCCTGCGCCAATGCGTCATCGGCAAAGAGCAGTCCCGCCGCGATCACGGCGATCAGCATGATAATACATCTTCGTGCACCCATGTTACCTCCTGAAATTAACAGCGTTTCTTTACGACTCATTACTCTCGTATTCAGATGGAGGGTGCCCGCGGTGCCGTAATGACATCAGGCAGCCACCATTTCGGCGACCATGTCGCCGACCTCTGTTGTGCTGTAGCCCATCCTGCCGGCGGCCAGTGACTTCAGTTTTGTCCCGGTAACCGTCTTGACAACCTCTTCGATTTTCTGTGCGGCTGTGTCCTCGCCCAGGGTCTGGAGCATCATCTGCGCGGCACATATGGCAGCGAGCGGATTGATGACACCCTTGCCCGTATACTTGGGAGCGCTGCCGCCGATAGGCTCGAACATACTTACGCCTTCGGGATTAATGTTGCCGCCGGCTGCTATGCCCATTCCGCCCTGTGTGATCGCGCCCAGGTCCGTAATAATGTCGCCAAACATATTGCCGGTGACAATCACGTCGAACCATTCGGGGTTCTTGACCATCCACATACAGGTAGCGTCGACGTGATAGTAGTCGCGCCGGATATCGGGGTAGTCTTTTTTGCCCATCTCATGGAACGCCCGTTCCCAAAGGTCATAGATGTAGGTAAGCACATTGGTCTTGCCGCACAGTGCGAGTGTATTCTCCGCGCTCTTGCCTCTCGCCTTCTTGCCGTACTTGCGGGCGTATTCGAAGGCGTAATTGAGCGCCCTGTCGACCTGGAAGCGATTGTACACGGCCGACTGCACCGCGACTTCCTGCGGCGTACCCTTCATCGTGAAACCGCCGGCGCCGGTATAGGCGTCGCCGGTGTTCTCACGGACCACAACGTAATCGATATCGTCCGGGCCTTTGTCTTTCAGCGGGCAGTCCACACCGGGGAAGAGCTTAACCGGGCGGAGGTTTATGTACTGATCCAGTTCGAAGCGAGCCTTGAGCAGAATGCCTTTTTCGAGAATGCCGGGCTTGACATCCGGGTGGCCGATCGCACCCAGGAGGATTGCATCGAATTTGCGAAGATCCTCAACGGCGCTGTCCGGAAGGGTCTCGCCCGTTCGCATGTACCGCTCGCCGCCAAAATCAAAATCAGTCAGGTCCACCGAAAAGTCAAACTTCGCCGCGGCCGCCTTCAAGACCTTCACTGCCTCGGCGGCCACTTCCGGCCCCGTCCCGTCGCCACCAATCACTGCAACATTGTAACTCGCCATTCAACTCATCCTTTCTCACTATTCTACAGTTCGACGCAAGGGCGTCTATGTCATTTTGCGTTTATTATTCACCACTTTGCGAAAGAGACTTCAACTTCCTCTCCAGTTCCAGCAGCAATCTGCTGACTTCCTTCTGCACAGCCTCCCTTACTTGCGGCGGTTCGATCTTGTGTGCATTGTTGGCAATGGCGAGCACAATCTTCTCAAGTTCGTCGAGCTTCTCGTCAAATTTGTCGCCCTTTTCTTTCATCATGAAGGCCTTCGCTTTATATGTTCGAGCAGGCCGCCGTCTTTGACTATTTCTATGGCGAAATCGGGCAGCGGCTTGAATTTGATCTTCTTGCCTTGCGTCTTGTTATCGATCACGCCGGATTCGTAGTCGATTTCGATTTCGTCGCCGTCGTTGATGTTTTCGACGGCGTTTTCGAGTTCGATGGGGTAGAAGCCGCAGTTGATGCAGTTGCGGTAGAAGATGCGGGCAAAGGTGTCGGCGATGACGGCGCCGACCTTGGCGCCCTGGAGTGCCCAGACGGCGTGCTCGCGGCTGGAGCCGCAACCGAAGTCTACACCGCCAACGATGACGTCGCCGGGTTTGCACTTCTTCACGAAGGCCGCATCGAGGTCTTCCATGCAGTGCTTCGCCAATTCGTTCGCGTCATCGGTATTGAGGTACCTTGCCGGGATGATCTCATCTGTGTTGATGTGATCCCGTTTATAAACATGTGCTGTTGTCATGGCTTATCCTCACGTTCGAAATGCTTCCTTAAAGGTATTTCCTTGGGTCGGCGAGTTTGCCTTCTATTGCGCTTGCGGCGGCCGTCGCCGGGCTGGCGAGGTAGACTTCGCTCTTTGGGTGACCCATTCGGCCGACAAAGTTTCGGTTGGTGGTGCTGACACACTTTTCGCCTTCGGCGAGGATGCCCATGAAACCGCCCAGGCACGCCCCACAGGTCGGGGCGCTGACGACACAACCCGCCTCGTAGAACACATCGGCAAGTTTCTCGTCGATGCACTGCTTCCAAACTTCCGGAGTCGCCGGCACAATGATGGTTCTGATCGCTACCTGCCGACCCTTCATAATCTTTGCCGCGATGCGCATGTCCTCGATGCGGCCGTTGGTGCAGCTTCCGATGTAGGCCTGGTCCATCGCAGCGCCTGCGCAGTCGCTTACAGGGTCGCCGTTGCTGGGCAGGTGCGGCAAGGCGACGAGCGGCTCGAGCGAGGAGCAATCGATCTCGACGGTTTCGACGTAGTCGGCGTCGGGGTCGGACTCGAATACGGTGTATTCGGTCTTGTCTTTCAAGTGGGCGTCCAGATACGCCTGCGTTATCTCATCAAAGCCTATGACGCCGTTTTTGGCGCCGGCCTCTATCGCCATATTGGTGATAGTCATGCGAGCTTCCATGCTCATGTTTTTAAGCGCTGATCCGACGAATTCCATGGCGCGATATAGTGCACCGTCGGTTCCGACAGCCTTTATGACGGCGAGGATCACGTCCTTGCTGTATACGCCGTGCGGCAGCTTGCCCTTGAGGACGAATTTCATCGACGCAGGCACCTTGAACCACAGCTTCCCCGTGGCGATGGCTGCTGCCAGATCCGTCGAGCCGATGCCGGTCGAAAAGGCCGCAAAGGCGCCGTAGGTGCAGGTATGCGAATCTCCGCCCACAATGACCTCACCCGGGCGGATATGCCCTTGCTCCGGCAGCAGCGCGTGGCAGACGCCGGCGCGGCCTATCTTGTAATAATGCTTAATGCCTTTTTCTTTGGCCCATGTATCGAGTCGCTTGTGCAGCTCGGCGCTTTTGATATCCTTGGCCGGCTGGAAGTGGTCCGGGGTAACCACGATCCTGTCTGGGTCGAAGACGCGGTCGATACCCTTTTCTTTAAGCATCGAGATCGCCGGCGGCGTAGTTACGTCATGACACATGATGACGTCGATGTCTGCGTTAACCAGGTCGCCGGGTTCGACTGCATCGAGGCCCGCGGCCCGTGCGAATATCTTTTCAGTAATCGTCATGCCCATTATTAAAGCTCCGCTCGTGTTTCGTTGGAACTGCTGTTTTCGGTCGTGACCATACGATTTATGGCGTCGACGTATGCCTTGGCGCTGGCCTCAATGATATCGGTTGAGACGCCTCGGCCGATGAACGTGCGATTATCGCCCCGCACCCGAACGGTCGCCTCTCCGAGAGCTTCCTTGCCGCCGGTCAGGGCGCGAATCGCATAGTTCTCGATCTTCGGGCAAAGACCCGTTGCTTCACGTATGGCCTCGTAGGCTGCGTCCACCGGTCCGTCACCACATGCCGCCGCCTGAGCCACGCCGTCGGCCGTACGGATTTTGACGCTCGCAGTGGGCAACGTGCCGGTACCGCAGGCGACGTGCATGTATTCAAGCGTATAAAGCGAATCCACGGCACGTACTTCGTCGGTGATAATGGCCGCAATGTCCTCGTCGAAGACCTCCTTCTTCTTGTCGGCAATCTCCAGGAACTTCCCATACGCAGCGTCCACTTCCTCCTTGCTGAGATTATAGCCAAGGGATTTGCACCGGTCCGCGAAGCCGTGCCGTCCTGAATGCCGCCCAAGAACCATCCGCGAGCCGGAAAGACCAATGGTCTCAGGTGTCATGATTTCATAGGTCTTTCGCTCCTTGAGTATGCCGTCGACGTGAATACCCGACTCGTGAGCGAACGCGTTGGCGCCGACAATCGCCTTGTTCGGCTGAACCACAAATCCCGTCAATTGCGAGACAAGTTGGCTGCTGCGGAATATCTCGGTGGTCTTGATATTGGTCGTCACCTCGCCGAAGAAATCGCCGCGGGTGTGGATCGCCATCACCACCTCTTCCATTGCGGCGTTTCCGGCTCTTTCGCCGAGTCCGTTTATTGTACACTCGACCTGTCGCGCGCCGTTTCGCACCCCCGCCAGCGAATTGGCTACCGCCATGCCGAGGTCATTATGGCAATGCGTGCTGAGGACCGCCTGCTCAATCCCCTTGACGTTCTCCTTAAGCTGGCCAATGATCCTTCCGTACTCATAAGGCAGCACGTAACCAACAGTATCGGGTATGTTCAGGGTCGTCGCCCCTGCCTCCACGACCGCCGAGAGTATCTCATAAAGGAACTCCATCTCGCTGCGGCAGGCATCTTCCGGCGAGAACTCCACGTCCGCCGTGAACGTCCGAGCATATGCTACCGCCTCCACGGCCATCTTAAGAACCTCATCGGGCTTCTTCCTGAGTTTGTGCTGCATGTGAATCGGCGAAGTAGCGATGAAAGTATGGATTCGCTTGCGCCCCGCGGCCTGTAGTGCCCTTCCCGCGGCCTCGATATCCTTTTCGCTGGCACGTGCCAGCCCGCAGATGACCGGGCCATCGACGTTTTCGGCGCAAAGACGAGTCGCCTCGAATTGTGCCGGCGAAGACACCGGAAAGCCCGCCTCGATTATGTCCACCCTCATCTTGGCTAATTGCTGCGCAATCTCGAGCTTCTCGCCTATCGAAAGAGAAGCACCGGGCGACTGCTCACCGTCACGCAGCGTTGTATCGAATATGACAACTTTTTCAGAAGACATTGTCTTGCCTCCAAAGCAAATGTGCGAATCCGGCGGATTATGCCGCAAAATGCACAGAAATTCCACAGTAAACTCAAAAAGGACTATTCAGGATGGGGGAGAAGTATTTTGCGCCTAACGGCGCAGCAAAAGCAGTCCGAGCAACTCGGCGGCGAACCAACAGGATGAATTCATACTACCCATACACACATTGTATCGACTAACCTGCCGTATGCAACAAGAGATTTGACAATATTTCCAGATTCACGCAGGCATCGACGGCTCAGATATTCTGGTCGAGAGCGGGCGGAAATTTAAACCAGGGATACCCGCTTCTGGCCATTTCCGCCCCAATCTCGAACAAACTCATCATTTCCTTGGAGTCGAAACCCGGTTTGCCGTCGGGAAGCGGACAGTCATCAGGGATAGCAATATAATTCAGATCGAAATTTTTCTGTTGAAGCACGCTGTAGACGTGGTAAATATGATCCCGCGCATGCGCTTTGTTCAGCGTCATCAGCGCCCTCCTGGTGATGCTTGGAAGAGTTCGGCCGACAGGTTCGGGATTGGACGAGAGTTTGCCGTTACAGATAACGTACGCCGACATCGGCACGGGCGATGCCTCCTGGCCGAAAACTTCACGCCGCGCCGCGGGCAGATCGAGCATGAACCCATTGAAAAAAACGCCCGCAATCACTTCGCCGTCCACGTGCATTTCCTCGTAATGCCGACCACCGGCTTCAACGTCGAAAAAGACTGGCGGAAATATGCTGGGCACCGATGCCGAGGCCAGGAGCACGTTGCGAAAAAGCGTTGGAGCATCGGGATGATCGCTCGAGGCGATGGCGCCCATGTTCCAAACGACGAGATGCTGCGCATCGAGATTGGTGGTGCCCACGTAAAGCCGCCTGCCGAGCGCATGCGCCCGGGCTATTGCTCGCAGCGCTTCGGGCGTCGCATATCTTCCGAGCAGTTGACTCAACGGCTCTGTAACAGCAAAGGAGTTATGCCAGAGCCATGAGATCATCCGCCTTACTCGAAAGACATTTCTGGCATTGATAGTGGTGAAAACTTCTTTGAGCTGTTCGTCATAGGCCGGTCCCAGAAACGCGAACGGTGCGACCAGTGCGCCGGTACTGACGCCGGTCACCAGTTTGAATGGCGGCCTCTTACCCGTCTGTGTCCAGCCGTATATGTAACCTGCACCGAATGCGCCGCGAGAACCGCCGCCGGAAAGTGCCAGCACATGATAAGACGGCGAACCTTCGGGAGAACGGGACACGTCCGTCTTGCGCTCTTGCCAGACGGATTCAACTATGTCATCCTGAAAGGGCTTGCTGAATCGATGACCGCACATACGCACCCCCTTGATACCAACCAGATCGACTTCTTCGACCAGATCCGGCGGCACGGCATTACGCTTCCGGCGGCGACCTTCCAGGCGGGCTATGGATCGCTCCGATCTTCTTCGCTTGATTCTGCGGAAGAACTTCAAAGGTGTTTTCATTGCACAAACCCGTCCCCAGCGCTTTGCGTTCAGGCGGACACTTTTATTCAGATTGGTCTATATCCGCACCCCGCGGCAATATCGGCACGTCTCCACCAACTGCTTAACGGCCAATGCAGCGGCAATGTCCTTTGTGGTTCAATACAACTTTTATTTTGACACTGCAGCAGTATGTGGCGATATATGAATACGAGCGCTGTGTCATCGGCGGTTTGAAAGGAGCGACAATGGACCAGGTCGAAATAATGGAATTCGTCAACAAGAACCCCCTGTTTACACTTGGTACCTGTGTGGATAACGTTCCGCATGTGCGGATCATGGCGGTTGCATTTGCTGACAGCCGCGGCATTGTGTTCAGCACCGGCCGCGACAAGGACGTGTGCAGGCAGCTCCGTACAAATCCCAGGATTGAGATGTGCTTCTACAGTCCTCAGGACGAGCTTCAATTGCGGATAGCCGCCACGGCCGTGGAAATCGATGACATCCGGCTAAAGCAGGATCTCGTCGAAAAGTTCGACTTTCTCAGGCCGTGGATAGACGCCCAGGGTTACGACGTTCTGATCACCTTCACCATCAAAGACGCCACCGCCACCACATGGACAATGGCCGACGACGAGAAGCCAAAAGAGTATATCAGTCTTACAAGTCTTTGAGAATGCTGCACCCCGGGATGCTACACTTCTGATGAGGTGATGCGGACTGTCAGAGCACATCCATTCTCTATGGTGCCGCATTGCATTCCAAACGCCAATGACTATTTCCTGGCTGCCGGTCCGCGTATGTACCTGCCGATCAGCGCCTCCAGCCGATCTCTGCTGATGGGTTTGGATAGATAATCATCGCACCCCGCCTTGAGACATTCGCCTTCGTCGCCCTTCATCGCTCGCGCGGTTACGGCAATGATCGGCGTACAGAGCCCTATCTTGCGCAGCCGCGCCGCAGCCTCGAAACCGTTCATGTTCGGCATCTGCATGTCCATCAGAATCAAGTCGAACGCCTCCTCGGTGGCCCGCTCCACTGCCTTCACGCCGTCGTCGACAAGTGTCACTTCCAGGCCAATACGCTTGAGCAGCGCCTCGATGAGCATCTGGTTGGCGGGTGCATCCTCGGCCACGAGCACTCTGCCCGTAATCGCCAGCGCCGGATGTTCATCAACCGGCTCGGCAAGATCATTAACAAACTCATACTTGTCGTAAGAGGCTGCTTCGGTCCCCGCCGGAATCGAAAGCGAAAAAACCGAACCTTTGCCAGGCTCGCTTTTGACCGTTATCTTGCCACCCAGCAAATGCGCAAGACGCCGCGTTATCGTCAGTCCCAGCCCGGTGCCTCCGTACTTGCGGCACGTGCTGCCGTCGGCCTGCGTAAAGGCGTCGAAGATAAGATCCAGCTTGTCCGGCTCGATGCCGGTGCCCGTGTCCTCGACATCGAACCGAATGAATGCTTGCCCTTCACAATCCTCACGTGATACGTTTACGAAAACGTGTCCCTGGTCGGTGAACTTAATCGCATTGCTCACCAGGTTCAGCAAACACTGCCGCACCCGCGCCGAATCCGTATGAATTGTCCGCGGCAACTCGCCGCACTGGAGCACCTCGAACTGCAGCTCCTTGCACCCCGCCATCGGCCGCATCATCGATTCCAGCGACAGCAGAAGCTCGCCCAGAGAAACGTCGCTCTTCTCCAGGTCCAGCTTGCCCGCTTCGATCTTCGAAAAGTCCAGTATGTCGTTTATGATCTCCAGAAGATTATGGCTTGCGCCGCGAATCAGGTCGACATATTTCCGCTGTTCGCAGGTCAGCTCCTCCTCGGCAAGCAGATCCGAAAAGCCGATTACGGCGTTCATCGGCGTGCGAATCTCATGGCTCATGTTCGCAAGGAACTCGCCTTTTGTACGTTCTGCCGTGCGAGCTTCGTCGGCGACGCAGCGCGCATGCAGCATCGACGCCTCAAGCTCCCTGGTCCGCTCCTTGACGAGCCTGTCGAGGTGATCACGATGCTCGCGCAACTCCTCTTCGATGATCTTGCGACTGGAGATGTCGGAGATCAGATCCGCATAAAACATCGGATTGCCGTCCGTATCGCGGATCACGAAGAAGTTCTCCAACGTGGGAATGGTCCTTCCGTCTTTCGATATCAAAACCAATTCCCCAAACCACTTCTCGCCCCGCGCAAGAGCCGGCAGAATTTCATCCTGCAAGTGTCGCCGGCACTCCGGCGGATAGTACTCGGCGAATGTCTTGCCGGTCACCGCCTCAAGAGAATCCTCGCCCAGCATCTGCATCAGCGCCGGATTCATATAGTTGATCCGGCAGTCGAGCGAAGCAATCCCGAATCCCTGGCTGCTGCTTTCGGCGAACCTCTTGAATATGGCGGCCTGTTCTTCGGCCTGCTTGCGCTCGTTGATCTCATTTTGAACTTCGTCGAGCATCTGGTTAAAAGCCCCGATCAGCGTGCCTACCTCGCCTTCGCCGGCATTCAGGGCGCGAATCGAATAATCCTTATGCTCGGACAAAGATCGAGCAACCTCCGTCAATTTGGCTATAGGGCGTACCAGCCGTGCGATAAACAACGCAAATGCCGATATTGTTCCGAATGTAATGATGCCGATTATCGCCGCAAGGTCGTTCCGCAATCGACGCGACTCTGCATACTTCGTTTCCAGCGGCACCGAGTAGCCGACTATCCAGTTCCACGGCTTGAATTGCATATGGATAACCCAGTCGACGCCCGTTGCGCTGCTGCGTTCGAAACGCCCTTCGGGTTGTCGACGCATCCGTTCGATCGCCTCCACGTCTAATGCCTCGGCTGGCCCCCCCAGAAGGTCACGCCCATGCTCGTCAACCAGAAAGAGACGTTCGGCCTTGGTCGGATCGCTTACTGCGAGATCCCCCACCGAACGCGCGGCGATGACCTTCAATTCCTCTTCGTAGCTGGCTGCCAGAGGCGTCGCCTGCCGCTTGTCGTAATGACGGTTCAGCATATTGCCGGCGGTCGCGAGTTTCTGCCGGTACTCGGCCGCGGCGCTTCTGTCGGCGAGATTTCGGAGTTGACGGTCGGCTATCAAACAGATTGTAGCAGCCGATAAGACAAATGCCGCTATTAGCACCGCAAGCAGCTTGGTTGTAATGGAGCTGAATTTCACCGGAATTCCTGTTCAACAAATGTGGCTCGTAAAACCAGACCGGTGGCGAACCCGATATTAAGCTTGCTCGCCAGGTGCATATCGAGACGCGGCGAAGGCGGCCCGGCAGACCAAAACCATCACAACGATACGCAGAACGGCTTTTCTTTCTTCGCGGGGATCGATCATGCCGCTTCTCCGGTGCTGTCCGGTTTTCACTGGCGACAGTCTACCCTCGCGACTGTACCATGTCCGCCGGCGTCAACCCCCATATCGACCGGCGGCGGCGCTGATATTATCCGAAATAACCTGCCCAAATGTACCCGCCTGGCAAAGTCAAACCACAGTACCCCTGTGGCGATATTATCGGGCTGGCACGGCACAGCCCTTGCGCCCTGTCCTGGCCGGCAACTGTTATAGGTCCACCCCTGTGCACTGGATTCAGCACCAAAAGATTCTTATCGCCCTTCTCGTAAGGCGTTTTTTTGCTTGATTTTTTCAAGGGTTTGTTGTACAATAACTGTGTAATGGGGAACACGGGGCTTCGGTAGTGGGGTATGATTTGCGGAGATATGTCATGTTGAGCTTCTATCACAAGGTATGGCTCCCGTTTACAGCAACCAAAAAACGCGTCCTGATTCTGGCGATCGCCACGTACATCGCTCTGTGCTGAGTGATTGCCAATCAGGGTTTACTGTTTCTCAGTCCAGAGCCGGCTTCGGAGCCGGCTCTCTTTATGCGCACCAACGGTAAGAAAAACACCCCCCAAAACTTCACGAACGGATACCCCCATCACGTCTTGCGCAAAGACAAAGGGGATTGAAGCTTCCATGCTCAATCCCCTTTTCAGTTTGCCCAGCCAGCTCGATCGGATCACGCCGGTCAGAAAGTTCCGTGCCTCTCCTTGATCTCCCGAACAATGACTCGATCTGCAGCGTCCTTTCAGCTGCTGTCTGGGGCGGACATCCGTGCCCGCATGGCCTCTGCACTACGGCACATCCTTTGCCAATTCTGTTGCACTAAACGGCGACCATCTGCAATTGACGCTGCGCCGCCAGCATCGCTTCCGTGTCCGCCACTACAAGCTGCCTGACCAATGTGCCCGGCACACGGGACATGTTCAGGCCCAGTATTTTCTCCTCGACAGAGGCCGCAATCGCGCGGGCAATCTGCCGATCTACTCTTTCCAGCCGCACAAGATGCCCAACGACGCGAGATTTGTCCCACCGGCTGGTCGTCTGTGCCGCATGTCCTCCCGGCAGGCCGCCCTCGTCGACGACCTCCACCCGCCCGCGCCTGAGCCTGCGGCTCAGACGGTGTTCCTTGAGAGCCTGACCCGCATGTCCATACCCCGTCGCTTCCAGGGCTGCAAGCACCATCAAATGGATCTCTTCGCTCGATACCCGCGGCAGCCGGCGTTTCTTATAGAGATAGAAAGTAATCGCCTCGGCAAATTGTTCCGCCGCAAAGATATTCATGTCGTCCACAAGCCCCAATGCGTTGCTCAGCGTACCAATCACTTTTGTGTGGAGGTAATCCTCCAGACTTCCATCGGCCTTGATCACTTTCAGTTGCATACCGTCGGGCCTCCTTGTCCGCATCCGGCATAATCCTCCGCCGGACTGGCTGCTCACCCACCGAACAGTTCCGGCTGATCGGGCTGGTCCGGCTCGAGCATCGCGCGAGTCACCTCGTCGATCAGTTCCCCGGCATCAGTGAACTCACGATAAACACTGGCAAAGCGAATGTAAGCCACCTTGTCAACAGATCGCAGATGTCTCATCGTACGCTCACCGATAAACCGGCTTGACACTTCCCTGTCATAATTCCTGAAAACATCCTCTTCGACCCGGTCGGCAGCCTCCTGGATCTGGTCAGCCGAAACAGGCCGCTTATAGCAAGCCTTCTGAATACCCGCGATTACCTTCTCCCGATCGTATGGAACACGTGAGCCGTCCTTCTTGATGACGCTGATCTTCACGCTCTCGCCAATCTTCTCGTAAGTGGTAAACCTCCTCTTGCATGCCAGGCATTGACGGCGGCGGCGTATGATCCTCCCACCCTCGCTGGAGCGGGAGTCGACGACCTTGTCGTTGTCCTCCTTACAAAACGGGCATCTCACGGGCTGATCCAGTCGACTCAAGGGCGCCTCTAAATGTCCGTCATCGCCATGCGCCCTACATATAGATTTCGAAGCCTAAAATATATGCTATATGTAGTGCGTCAAGCAAAATCTGCGGGTTTTTGCTGGATCGGCTCTCCCTAACCCTGTGAGTTTTCAAACACAAGCTGCGCAAACCCGCAAAGGGCAAAGAATTAAGGAAGACCGAATTGAATAAATAACAGTTTTGCAGAAAATGTATTTTTTTGTCCATGCCTAAGACTTGGCGATGCGCGCGCAATTAAAAAGGACCTCTGCGTCGGCGGTGCAGAGGTCCTTCTATGCGGTAAGAAACCTGTCGGGTCCCCCCCATTACAGGTTTCTCAGCACCTCTGAATCTCCAGAAGTGCTCATCCGGCGTGGCCGGTACAGGAGGTAGAGGATTTATCCGGCCGAACGTCTTTGATGCGAAACAGCCTGTGGAGGAGGAGGAGGAGGATAGGCAGGCCATCCGCCTCAAAGACCGTTTCGACCGGTTCACTTGTTAATGAAATATTAAGAAACATAGTGTCAGGGAGCAAGCGCAAGTCTGGTTTTGTCAACAGGGCGGTATGGGTATTGTCAAGAGTGCCTTGACGGCTGATTTCATTGTTGTGAGCAGGTCTTTTCGGGAGGGTGCTATTTTGGCGGAGTTTTGCCGGTTCCGGGCGGGTTTTGCCTTTTTTTGAATCATGTTCTCCCCCTTGTTTTTGGTGTGTTTCGCTTGTTTTCGGAATTTTAGTAAAGCGTGGTCTTTTTTGTTTTTACCGGCGGAGGTCTGGCGGCGCGGTTTTGGAAGACGGGCTTCAATTTCATTTGTAAGGACAGCATCTGATACCCCCATTTATTTTATTGACAAAGGGTATTGTATCAGAACGCGGGTTTGATGTCAAGCATTTATTAAGGAAAAAATGGGCCGGCGGCTTCGTTATGATGCCGGGCCGGCCCGCGGCGGGTTACTGACTCGGTGTTTTTATTGAATCTTTTGCCCGCCATCTGCTGGATTTGGAGGCTTAAAAGTGCGTCAGAACCATTCAATTAGACGCCTGGAGGGCTCAGATGTGTCAAGAAGTTGGGCTTTTTTTGCGCAAAAGTTGTTTTAAGGGCCGTTTTTTTTCGCCGGGAGTGGTTGTTTTTGCATGTTTTTTAGT
>JAWLHD010000009.1:0-24104 GCA_041690555.1 Anaerohalosphaeraceae bacterium | reverse complement strand
CTTGGCAATGCTGACAGTTTTTCCACGGACGGGTTGTCCCCAGGTGTTCATCAGATCACTTTGAAAGTGCAGGACAATGCAGGTCAGTGGTCACCTCCGTCGACGAGAACGCTTTCGATTAATGCCGTACCTGATATGGTCATCATTGACAACACCGACGAGAACACATCCCGGACCGGCACGTGGGAAATTAGCGGCGGTTCGGATCCGTATGGCCCTGACTCGGTCTGGAGTCGCGACGGGGGGACATTTACCTGGTACTTCACCCCGGCCAGAAGCGGCGAGTATGAGGTATCCATGTGCTGGAGCAAATGGTTTTCGCGAAGCACTTCTGCGCCGGTCGATATCGTTCATGCCCACGGGACGGAACGAGTTGTGGTCAATCAGCAAGTGAACACCGGGCAATGGAATTCGCTGGGTGTTTATTCGTTCACAGAGGGAGTCGAAGGTGCTATCACACTGATTGCCGAGGGCAATGCGCCGACGAGTTATTGCGCCGATGCAGTGAAGCTCGCCCTGATCGAGGCCAACAACGCCCCGTCGGCCGTGATTGACTCCATAGAGCCTAATCCCGCGCTGGTGGGCAGAGTCGTGGCCTTCGAGGGTCACGGGACGGATCCTGACGGCAGCATCGTAGAGTATCGCTGGACATCCAGTATTGACGGCTACCTGAGCGACACGGCACTCTTTTCGACCGACGGACTCTCCGAGGGTGTTCACGAGATCAGTTTTGAGGTGCAGGACAACAGCGGTAACTGGTCGAGTGCGATTACAAGCGAACTTACGGTTAGAATCGCAGCATCAGTGACGATTATAGACAACCGGTCCAGCAATACGTCTTCGACCGGTACTTGGGAGGTTTCGGGCGGCTCCAACTATTACGATGTCGACTCGGTCTGGAGCCGGAACGGTGCGACCTTCACGTGGTATTTTACTCCATCGGAAAGCGGGGAATTCGAAGTGTCCATGTGGTGGACAGAGTGGCCGTCGCGAAGCAGGTCTGTTCCGGTTGAGATCGTGCACGCAAACGGCACGAAGAACATGACCGTAGATCAGTGGGTCAACGGCGGCCGCTGGAATTCGCTTGGCGTGTACAACTTCACGCAGGGCGTTAGGTATGCGGTGAGACTTAGCGCTCCAAACGCGTTCCCGACGAGCTACTGTGCCGATGCTGTTAAATTCGCAAAAATAGCGGAGCAGGCGTCAGGTTTGCAGTAGACAGGCAATTCTCATGAAGTCACTGTGGGCACCGGCTGAGTGTCGGCCGGTGCGTTAAAAAATAAGTAACTCTGGCAGGGGAAGAAACATGGTATCGAAAAGGTGGATTGCGGGTAAAAGCATGTTTGCGCGTATCGTGGTATGTTCCATAATCTGTATCGTGGCGTCGGTCGTTTGCGGGGATGTCATAGTTGATAACGGTGACCCGGGGACGACATTTACAGGAACATGGAAGAAATCGATTAGTAAAAACTGTTATGGCGCAGACAGCGTCTGGGCATCCGACGGCGAAACGTACACCTGGCGGTTCGATTCCGAACCGGAAGGCGTTTACGAGGTTCTGATGTGGTGGTCGGGGGCGCCTTCGAGGGCCAAAGTAGTCGAGGTTTCGATAGATCATGCGGGAGGTCCATCCGCCGTGCTTATCGATCAGCGGGCTGGCAGCGGCAGTTGGAACAGCCTGGGTGAGTACAGCTTCAAGGGATCGGGCAGCGTCACGATGAAGGCGGCCACCAGTTCGAGAACGAGCACTTGCGCAGACGCGGTATGGTTCAGGCGTCTGGACAGCGCCGGCGAGATTGTGATCGACAACCGAGACAGACGCACGTCCCGCAGCGGCAAATGGGTCGTTTCCAAAGAGCCGGACTGCTACGGCAGCGATTCGGTGTGGGGCAGCAATCGGGCTACGTTTACATGGTACTTCGTTCCGAGCGAGAGCGGAGAATACGAGGTGTCGATGTGGTGGACCGAGGCGGAGTCGCGAAGCAAGGAGACGCCCGTGGATGTGCGATACGCCGGGGGCAAGAAACGAGTGATTGTTAACCAGCAGACGGACGGCGGCAGATGGAATTCGCTGGGCGTGTATTCATTCAAGAAGCAGGTGAAGCATTCGGTGACATTGTGGGCTCGCGGGCGATATCCAATGACTTTTTCCGCTGATGCGGTGAAATTCGTTATGGTAGACAAGCCGCCCGTTTTGGAACCCGTGAAGGCGGACTTCAAGGCCGATCATACTCGGGGACCCGTTCCGTTTACCGTCAACTTTACAAACCAGAGCGACGGCGAGGCCGACGAATGGCACTGGGACTTCGGCGACGGCGGTACGAGCAAGGATGCGAATCCAACGCACACCTACACGACGCCCGGCACACGGACGGTTTTGCTGACGGCGACGAAACAGGGCAAAAGCCATACGTGTATGCGATACAGCTACGTAGACGTGAAGGCGGCGAAGACCGAGAACATCTACGTGTGTAACGGTTACGGAGGCAATGATTACCTCGTTCCCGATCTTACGAAGAAGATGCGAGAAATGAATGCCACTGTGACCGACGACGGATGGGTGTATCGTCCGGCAAATTCAGACATGACTTACAATATCCGTGTGCTGCACGACAACGATTCGATTGTGAATGCGTTTTATGAAAAGGACGCACATGTGGTAATTGCCGGACACGCCAATTACGGGTTCGGCCTTGTATTTGCTGACAAGAATGAAATATTGGCAAACAGGATTGACCGTTATCGATACGTGGATGACGACTGCCTGGTGAACTATTCGACGGACTGGGTCTCCACTAAGGTGGACGGCATGAAATACGGGCAGAGTTATCCGAACTGGGAACCTGTCTTCAAAGACGGCCGAAGCGCTTTGATGCCGTATGATTTCGGCGATCCGCAGGGAAATCCTCCTTACAATTACTATTTGACATATCTTGTTGCGGGCGATCCGACGCATTACAGGATTGAGCTCAATGGCAGTTATCTGGAAAGGTTTCCTGATTCCGGCGTTGCCGCGTGGTATTCGCCGCAAGGTATCAAGCCCGATCCCAAGAATAATCAGGAGTACTACATCACCAATCCCGACGTTCATTACAACCGTTTCGACTGTGTCGGCGAATGGGCGATGGCCAAACTGCCCAACGCAGGCTTCACAGGCGACGCAGGCTACATGGGCTACAACTATCAGGTTCAATGGCCCGGTTCCGGGAGCAAGTCGGCAACGTGGACGATGGCAGTCAAGCAGCGCGGCCAATACGAAGTGTTTGCAACCTGGCCGGCTCTTTCGAGGAACGCGACAAACGCGAAATACACGATCCATCATGCTGAGGGCTCAACAATCGTAACGGTCGACCAGACGCATTCAAAGCGACGCAATTCGCTCGGCGTATTCACGTTCGACGCCGGTCCGGCCAAGATCGAACTGGACGACCAGGCCAATGGCGATGTTATTGCCGATTCGATGGTGCTGTGGCCGGTTGCCGATACCAAGAAGATCCTCAAGGCTGAATTCAGCGCCGACAGCAGGGCAGGTGAAATTCCACTGACGGTGAACTTCAAGAACAGAAGCGCTGTTCGCAGTTATGATTACGGCGCCAAGATTACAGAATGGCACTGGGATTTCGGAGATGGAGCTACCAGCAGAGAGCCAAACCCCAGTCATACTTATCGCCGTGCGGGCATGTATACCGTGAAATTGCGCGTTGTCGACAACTCACGCGCCCATGATACGGAAGCCAAGACTCACTTCATCTGCATCGGGACCAGACCGCCGCTGAGGGCGCAATTCAGGGCGTCGAATATCTGGGGGCTCGAGGAAAGTCATATAAGCTTCAACGATCAGAGTTCGGGCGACATCAGCGAGTGGTCATGGGATTTCGGGGACGGCGGCCGCAGCAGCGATAGAAACCCGGTTCACAAATACAGCAGCCCGGGAACGTACACGGTGCGTCTGACGGTTGCCGGCGCGGGCGGCAGCAGCACGGAAATCGAAGAGAATTATATACATATCATGGTTGGAGAGTGCTTTGCGGACAACACGTTTCAGACGAAGCCGCATTACTATTCACGAGGCTACAGCACGTTCGGAATGGTGATATGTTACGCCGGCAAACCGTCAATCGACAAATCGCGGTTGCGGCATTCAAGACTGTTTCACGGCAGTTGCGGCAGCTTTACTTATTTCGGCACAACATTCGACCGCGGTGTGATGTACGGCAAACAGGGCGTCGTTGAGATCGAAAATGACACCTCGACAACTTACCTGGAGTGGTATCTGCGAGGATATCCAGACCAGGATATATGCGAACGGCTTAACCGTATCGAGGACAATCATTACTTCTATAATTTCAATGAGAAGCCGCCGTCCATGCAGTAGCCATCAATGAGTCTGTCAGCCCCCGCGATAGTTTCAAATGACACCGGCTTAGTAAGTGCAGCCACGGATAACATAGACCGAAGCTACGTAGTTCTAATGGCCTTGATTGGAGAATCAAAAATGAAAGGCAAGAAACGTCTTTTAGTAAACTCTTGGCATAGCGCTGTAACGTTGTGCTGTATCTTAGGTATGGTCGGTACTGCGGCACTGGGCGACGTTATCATGGATAACGGCGATCCCGGCACTTCGTTCACCGGTGCATGGGAGTTGTCCGGCGGATCCAATCCATACGGTTCGGACAGCTTGTGGGCCCGCGACGGCGCAACATACACGTGGGCTATGGATTCGCAGCCGGCCGGCAGCTATGAAGTTCTGATGTGGTGGTCGCAGTGGCCTTCAAGGGCGACGGCAATTAACGTCGTCATCGCTCATGCAGGCGGTTCCGACATGGTAGTGATAAATCAGCAGAACGGCGCCGGCGAGTGGAACAGCCTGGGGGAGTACTATTTTGACGGTTCCGGCAGCGTTACTGTAACCGCTGCATTCGGCGCGACTGTCAGCACTTGCGCGGATGCAGTATGGTACAGGCTGATTTCAGGCAATGCGCCTCCGTCTGCGCATATCACGTCATTAAGTCCGAATCCTGCCTTTGCGGGTCAAATGATTACCTTCGAGGGGTATGGCGAAGATCCGGACGGCGACGTTGTCGCGTACAACTGGGCCTCAAGCATCGACGGACACCTGGGCAATGCCGCCAGCTTCTCGGCCAGTACGCTTTCGCAGGGCATCCATGAGATCACTCTTGAGGTCCAGGACGACCAGGGGCAATGGTCTGAGCCCGCCATGGAGATACTGACCATAGGCGCCGCGCCGGTCGAGATTATTGTTGACAATCGCGACAGCGGTACGTCTCAGACTGGCGTGTGGGAGGTTTCGGGCGGTCCAAATCCCTATGGAGAGGATTCGGTATGGAGCCGGGACGGCGGGACGTTTACGTGGTACTTTACACCGCCGCAGAGCGGCAGCTACCGCGTTTCGATGTGGTGGACGGAATGGCCTTCGCGGACCAATTCGGTGCCCGTGAGCATTGTTCATGCCGGCGGGACATCGAATATGACCATTAATCAGCAGATCAACGGGGGCCAGTGGAACGACCTTGGCGTGTACTCCTTCACGGCGGGTGTGCAGGGTTTGGTAACACTATCGGCGCCTGGTTCAGTTCCGAGCTACTGTGCGGATGCGGTGAAGTTTGCTCTCGTGCAGGGTAACGAAGCTCCTGTGGCGGTTATCGACTCGATATTGCCGAATCCCGCACAGTTGGGGCAGTCTGTTTCCTTTGCCGGTCATGGTACGGATGCGGACGGCAGCATTGCAGCTTACCGGTGGGAGAGCAGCAGAGATGGCCAGCTCAGCGAGTCTGCATCCTTTGCGAGCACTTCGCTTTCCGAGGGCACTCACGAGATCAGCTTCATGGTGCAGGATGATGCCGGGCAATGGTCGCAGGCGGCCCAGGCTTCGCTTGTGGTAGGCGCCGCGCCGGTCGAGATTATTGTTGACAATCGCGACAGCGGTACGTCTCAGACCGGCGTGTGGGAGGTCTCCGGCGGTCCAGACCCCTATGGAGTGGATTCGGTATGGAGCCGGGACGGCGGGACGTTCACGTGGTACTTCACACCGCCGCAGAGCGGCAGCTACCGCGTTTCGATGTGGTGGACGGAATGGCCTTCGCGGACCAATTCGGTGCCCGTGAGCATTGTTCATGCCGGCGGGACATCGAATATGACCATTAATCAGCAGATCAACGGGGGCCAGTGGAACGACCTTGGCGTGTACTCCTTCACGGCGGGTGTGCAGGGTTTGGTAACACTATCGGCGCCTGGTTCAGTTCCGAGCTACTGTGCGGATGCGGTGAAGTTTGCTCTCGTGCAGGGTAACGAAGCTCCTGTGGCGGTTATCGACTCGATATTGCCGAATCCCGCACAGTTGGGGCAGTCTGTTTCCTTTGCCGGTCATGGTACGGATGCGGACGGCAGCATTGCAGCTTACCGGTGGGAGAGCAGCAGAGATGGCCAGCTCAGCGAGTCTGCATCCTTTGCGAGCAGTTCGCTTTCCGAGGGCACTCACGAGATCAGCTTCGTGGTGCAGGATGATGCCGGGCAATGGTCGCAGGCGGCCCAGGCTTCGCTTGTGGTAGGCGGCGCGACACCCACCGAGATCATAATTGACAACGGTGATCCTGCAACTTCCTCAATTGGAAGCTGGCTGCCGTCGGGTGCGCCGGGTTGTTACGGAGCCGACTCGCTGTACAGTCGGGACGGAACGACATATACGTGGTCGTTTGCGCCCTCGTCTTCCGGTCTATATCAGTTGTCGATGTGGTGGACTGAATGGTCGTCACGAACAACAAATGCAAAGGTATCCATCGCCACCGCCGACGGCATTTCGACGGCATATATTAATCAGCAGACGAACGGCGGTCAGTGGAACAGGATTGGAGAGTACTACTACGAAGCGGGTACAGTCTACAACCTGACAATCACAAGCACTATGGGAACCGCAAGCACCTGCGCCGACGCGGTCAAGTTTGTCAAGGTCTCGCAGGCCGGACCGCCCGTGGCGGGCTTCTATGCGGAGAACATGCGCGGCGGCGCTCCGTTCACTACTTACTTCTTCGATCAAAGCTCAGGAGAGGTCAACCAGTGGTATTGGGATTTCGGTGACGGCAATGTAAGCAGCCAGCGCAGTCCGTCACATACGTACACCAAGGCCGGCTTGTACACTGTTTCATTAACGGTAACGGGTCCTCATGGTACGCACAAGAAGACGAGGTGGGACTACGTCGACATAAAGCCGAGCACCACCGAACATATCTACCTGATCGATGGGTACGGAGGCAACAACTACTTCATTCCGGATATGACCAAGATGCTGCGGAACCTGAGGGCTACCGAGACGGCCGACGGATGGAGATATCAGCCTGCCAACTCGAATATGACGTACCATATTCACAGAGTTCACAGCACAAGCGGACTGGAAAGCGCACTTAAGGAAAAAGATGCGCACGTCATCATCGTGGGACACGCGAATTTCGGGTTCGGTACGACGTTTGCGAACTCCACGGAGATTCTGAACCAGCGGATTGACAACATATACTATGTGGATGACGATCGCTTTGTGAACTATTCGTCTGACATGGTTTCAACAAAGGTTGACGGCATGAAGTATGGTCAAGCCTATCCCAACTGGGAGCCGGTTTTCAAGGACGGCCGCAGTGCGCTTCTGCCGTATGACTTCGGAGATCCGCGCGGCAATCCTCCGTACAACTATTACCTGACGTACAAGGTCCCGGGCGATCCCACGGTATACAAGATCGAACTGGCGAACGGCAGCTACCTGGAAAGGTTCCCGGATGCGAGTACGCCGGTATGGTTCTCGGAAGACGGATCGCCTCCTGATCCTGTGAAGAATCCAGAGTACTTCATCAGGAACACTGACGATGATTACAACAGGTGCGACTTCGTAGGAACGTGGCCGATCAGGAGAGTCATCGGCGGCGGGTACACCGGCGCAGCGGGCTATCTGGGCTACAACTACCAGGTTCGGTGGCCGGGTTCGGGTTCGAACAAGGCCATATATACTTTAGTTGTTGAGTATCCCGGCTTGTATGCGGTCCTGGGCTCCTGGTATCCCGATCCAGGCAATGCGACAAATGCCCGTTTTACCATTACACACGCCAACGGGACCAGCGTTGCATACGTCAATCAAAGAGAGACGCAACTGGTCAATCCAATCGGAGTTTACTACTTCGACAAGGGCAGTTGTACGATCACGCTGGATGATTACGCCAATGGTCAGGTCGTAGCCGATGCGATCGTATTGAACCCCTTGGAGAATCCCGAATCAATTCTTATGACGGGATTTACGGCAAGCGAAACTGCGGGTCCTGTGGGACTTTCAGTTCAGTTCACCAGTCGGAATACCTACTATAATCTGAGCAATCCAGTGGGCGGGGTCGTCGAATGGAGCTGGGATTTTGGGGACGGCTCAACAAGTAACGAACCGCATCCGACCCACGTATATACGGCGGAAGGTGTTTATACGGTAAGCCTTACAGTTACGGATGCATTAGGGGGCACGGCTTCGGAAGTGAAGGAGGACTTCATTGCCGTGGGCCGACCGGCGCCGCTCAAAGCCCAATTCACGGCCGTGAACAATGCCGGCTCCGATCGTACAGTAGTTACTTTCGTAGATCAGAGTTCAGGGATCATTACCAGTTGGCATTGGGATTTTGGCAACGGTCAGACGAGCTCTGAGCAGAATCCAATCCACGTTTATGACACCCGCGGTACTTACACGGTCAAACTGACGGTGTCCGGACCCAACGGCAGCGATACGGAGACAAAGACTGATTTTGTATACAACATCATAGGTCTTATATACACGGACAACACATCGCACGAAAAACCGCACTTCTATTCGAGAGCGGGTCTTATCACATTCGGCAAGGTAATCTGCTACACGGGTGACGTGAAGATTCAGGACGCTGAGATGAAGTACAGCAGGATGTTCCACAGTGCCTGCAACTCGTTCCAGTACTTCGCAGAAGCATTCCACAGGGGCGTTATGTTCGCCAAGACCAAGGACGTCGTTGTCGAGCACGATACGTCGGTTCAGTATCTGGATTATTATCTGCGTGGATATACGGATTATGATATCCTCACTTACATCAACACCATCGAGAACATTCATGAGTTCTACAACTTCAATGAGAAGCCGCCTTCAATGAGAATGCAGTAAGGCGCCGAGGGCACAGGTCTCGGGGCCGCACATACCTTCCGGCTCCGAGACCGTCTCAGAATCCGAGGGGAGAAATATGATTATAGCCATCCAGCCGGATGATTATACAACGTCGGAAAGTACAGGGCCTGACGCTTCATCACCAATATGGAGCCGACTGCTCGAACAGGCCGGGCACCACGTGCGCACAGTCGACGTCTTCCGGGCCGACATACTCGATCAGCTCAGAGGCTGCGACGGTTTCATGTGGCGACATGGGCATTTGCCCGAACATCGTCAGGTCGCGCGCCGCCTGCTGCCCGTCATAGAGAGGGAAATGGGCATTACAACATATCCCGACCAAAATACATGCTGGCATTACGACGACAAGATAAGTCAGTTCTACCTGTTGACGGCAGCGAGAGTGCCCATGCCGAAAACGTGGATCTGGTTCAATTATCAACAGGCAATGAATTGGACTGAAACCGCCCGGTATCCGCTGGTCATCAAGCTGTGGAGCGGAACGGCATCGCGGAATGTGCGCATGGCAAGAAACTCGAAGGAAGCAACAGAATGGGTCAATCTGCTATTCTCCGACGGCTTAGCCGACATGAATGAATGGTCGGTTCCTCTGCTGACAGCATTTTACATGCGGATGCGTGCGGCTGCCGCCATCCTTCTCAGAGGGCGAGTTCAGCGGCCATGGGAACTGCATAAGAACTATTTCCTGGCGCAGGAATTTGTGGAAGGCAATGACTTTGATATAAGGGTCGTTGTCATTGGCAGCCGGGCATTCGCAAAGAGACGCTTCAATCGCTGCCGCGATTTCCGCGCCAGCGGCAATACGAGCGTGGACTGCGATCCGGGACAGATTGATTTACGCGCCGTTCACCTGGCGTTTCAAACGGCTCAGCGATTGAACACGCAATCGCTTGCTCTGGATATACTGCGACGACGCGATGAGTTTCTCGTAACGGAAATCAGCTACACGTATCCTTCATATGCTCAGTATATTTGCCCCGGTCATTGGGAACTCAACGATGACGACCTGCGGTGGGTTGATGGGCACATGTTGGCCGAAGAGGCTCAGATTCAGGATTATTTGGCAAGGCTCGAACAGAGCCGCTCCGGGAGGCTGGCGTGCGTATAGCGTTTCTCACGCCTGAATTCATAACCGAGCCGAGTTTCGCGGGTGGACTTGCTCAATACCTCGGTCGCGTTACGAAAGGTCTTGTTCAGCGTGGACACAAAGTGGAGGTTTTCGTTATATCCGACACGCACGATACGATCGAAAACTATGGCGTTGTGGTTCACCGCGTCCCGCGAAAAAAATGGATGCCTCTGCGGTTCGTGAACATGGCTGCCAGGATTACTCACGTGCGCCCCTTCTGCAAAATGCAACTGGCTTGCAGTACGGCGTTAGGCCTCCAGGAAGCTTATCGCAGGCGGATTTGCGAGACCAAGTTCGATATCGTGCAGGCGGCGAGTTGGCTGGGAACGGGCTTTTTCGCCGCGACAAGCAGTGGATGCCCGGTTGTGATAAGAGCGTCTTCATATGAACCACTGTTGTTTCCTTACCGTGGAAACTCTCAGTCGCTGGACGAGGCAATGTACGGCCGCTTCGAAACCGCAGCAATGCGTCGAGCGGCGGCAGTCTATACGCCAAGCAGATTCCTGGCCGGCAAAATCAAGAAGATGACAGGCATTCAAGCTCACGTTATCAATCCACCGTACTACGCGACCAACGGCCTGCTCGAAGACGCCGGCAGTTTGGAACAATTAAGCGATTGGCCCGACTATTTGCTGTATTTCGGCAAAATAGCCAAATACAAGGGCGCCGGCCTGCTGGCCGAAGCCTTAATGCCTCTTGTGAATGACGGGTCCCCGCTGCGACTGGCTATCGCAGGTGCCGCTGAAAGCGATTGTGAAGCCGCAAAACTGTTGTCTCTTGCGAAGACGCACCCAGCGCACGTAAGGTACCTCGGATGCTTGAAGCACGATTTGCTGATGAGTGTTGTGCGAAGATCTCGCTTTGTGGTGCTTCCTTCGCTTATGGACAATATGCCCAACACATGCATCGAGGCCATGGGAATGCAAAAAGTGGTAGTTGCTCCCGATGGCGCAAGTTTTGACGAACTTATCCAACATGGGGAGTCGGGCTTTCTGTTTCGAATTGGCGATGCGTCGGCTTTGAGGCGGTCCATCCTGCAAGTATGGGATTTGACCGACGAGCGGCGCAGCACCACCGGCGTCGCCGCAGCAGCAAGGCTCCGACACATGGCTCCGGAAATCACTTTGAGCCATCTGGAGCGTTTTTATGCAGACGTTATTGCAAACGCCTCGGCAACTGAAAGGCGGACGCAGGTTCGCAAGCCATGTTTCTGACGGTTACCATACAAACATACAATAATGCGGACGTGCTGAATACTGCGCTTAAGCACATACGCTCGCTGCAATGCAATCTCAACGATCGTTGTGAAATCCTCATCGTCGATAACAACAGCACCGACGATACTCCACGAGTCATAAGCAGGCACATGCAGTCGCAAGGACCGCCAATGAGAAGCGTCTTTGAGTTCAGACAGGGCCTCAGTCACGCCCGCAATCGTGCGTTAAAGGAGGCTCAGGGAGAAGTTGTCTGCTTCCTGGATGACGATGTTATTGTCGACCGGCATTGGCTGATCGCGATGTCCGCAGCTTTTTGCAAATACTCCGCGGACGTGGTGGGAGGGCGCAGCTATCTGATCTATCCCGGCGAAAAGCCCGAGTGGCTCAGTACCTCCACCGAGGTTCTGCTTTCGCGACTGGACCACGGTGACCGTACCCTCGTCAACACCGAGAAAGATCTGTTCGGTCTCAATTTTGCGGTGCGGCGTGAATTGGCCATCCAAATGGGAGGCTTTCGAACCGATTTCGGCAGACAAGGCGGATCGCTGAACTGTGGCGAGGAGATCGAGTTGCTAGATCGCATTCGCAAAGCAGGCGGCAGCGTAGTATATGAGCCCGCGGCTGTAGTGGGTCACATAGTCAAACCTGAGCGCCTCTCGAAAAAATGGCTCCTGCGGCGCACTTACGCCGGGGCAGTGGCCACCGAGCGCATGTCGATCTCGAATGGAAAGGACGGCGATATCGGCAGACTTATGTTGCACAGCGCGCGTTGCTGGGCGAGCGTTGCCAAGAGTGCGCTACTGCGACGCGATTCGGCTCGTTTGTTTTTCGAGAAACAGTATTGCGCGGCATACAGCCTGGGCAGACTGTCTGCGGCTCTTGCGAATCGGGCATCCGGCCTGCAAACTCTTAAGAGGACGTGATATGCACTCCGTTAGTGTTGTCATACCCCTTTACAACAAAGCCGAATACGTCGGACGTGCCATCAAATCCGTACTCGCACAGAGTTTCCAACCGTCGGAGATTATTGTCGTGGATGACGGATCCACGGACGGCGGCGTTGAAGCAGTCAGAGGTTATCGTGACGGCCGGCTGCGCATTGTGCAGCAGACAAATTCAGGTCCGGGAGCGGCGCGGAACCGAGGTGTAGCGATAAGCCGGTGCCCATACATAGCGTTTCTCGATGCCGACGATGAATGGCTGGACGGCTTTTTAGAAGCATCAATTGAAAATCTACAAGCGTGTCCTGATTGCGTCCTTTCGGTGACCGGTCATTACATCGGCCGGGATAAGCAGCTGTGGCCAGGACTCCGAAAACTGCAGATTTCCAGGGGTGAGTGGAGGCTGCAACCGCATACAGACCCGCGTCTGATGGGAGCGGCACTGGCGATGGTGCATTCCGCCGGAGCGGTGCTGTGTCGGCGTGAAGTGTTCGCTCGCTTTGGCGGCTTTTATGAAAAGGCCTGCATCTATGGCGAGGACCTCTATCTCTGGCTTAAGGTCATTCTGAACTGCATTATATTCAGAGATCCGACACCTCTATTCTGGCAGCACACTGAGAGTTCGGAACTGTCCCTGGATGGTCGTGCTATTCACCGTTCGCAGCCGCTCATGCCTTTCCTGACCTGCCCCGGACCGATTCGCAAGAGTTGTCCGCCGCACCTTAAAGACTTGCTGGAACAGTATCTCGCATATGAGGCGTTGTGCAGTGCACATGAGTGTTCGACCGAAGGCAATATGTCCGCTGCCAAGTACCTCGTGAAGCACTATCCGCTCATGAAGTCTCTTGGATGGCAGTACACGAAACTAAGCTGCAAACTGGCGTTTCCGGCGGCGGTGCCTTTGTTGCAGAGATCGAAAAGAGCGCTCCGTTCGGTAAGTTCTGTTTCCCTGATGGCTGATCATGCATAAATGCGCAAATATAGATGAGTTCACTCGACCGACGCCTTGCGTACGGCCGAAACGGGCTGCCCACGTCAGCGTTATCATTCCGCTTTTCAACAAGGCGCAGCATATACGAAGGACGATGGATTCCGTTCTTGCGCAGACTTATGGCGACTTCGAAGTCATTGTGGTTGACGATGGTTCCAGTGACCATGGGCCGGATATAGTGAACAACTATCGCGACGACAGAATCACGCTTATCCGCCGAGAGAATGCCGGACCGGGGGCTGCGCGTAACCTCGGTACCGGGGTGAGTAGAGGTGCGCTGGTTACATATCTTGACGCCGATGATGAATGGATGCCAGGCTTTCTTCAGAAGTCGGTCGATATTCTGACTGAACATGCCGATTGCGATTTTGTAGCCTCCGGCTTCTACATAGGGCCGGAGAGGATTAACCGCGGGAGTCAATTGACAGGCCACGGTATACCCGCAGGCGCCTGGCGCGTTCCACCTCGCCTCCGCTCAGAGCAGTTGAATTATGTGCTTGGGGTGTTCCATTCGTGTTCGACGGTCTATCGAAAATGGGTAATAGAAAAGTACGGCGGCTTTTACAGCAAGAACACCTGCAAATACGGGGAAGACGTCTATCTGTGGCTGCAGATATTGTTTTCTCACAAGTTCTATCGCAATGAAGAGCCTTTGGCTTGGTACCACAGTGAAGCCTCGGAACTGGGCCTTAGCAGCATGAGAAGATCGTTTCCTATTGAGCCATCGCTGACGGATACTGAACCGTTGTACCGAAATTGTCCTTTACAGTATCACCCTCTGCTGAGCCAATGGCTGGGCATTCATGCATTACGTGCGGCGCACCTGAACATCGAGCTGGCTGACATGACCAAGGCCGCGCAGATTCTAAAAGCATTGCCCCTCGGCAGGCGATGCACTTGGGAGTATCTAAGAATACGAATCAAAATGTTGTGCCCCGGATTGATTCCTCACGTACGACGTCTTAAAGCCGGACTGGCACTGATGGTAGAAGGAAATACAGGGCGGAGACTGTCTGATGAATGCGATGCCTGACACGTCCCTCGATTGCGAAAACGTTGTTTCAGCCGTGATTCGCGTGAGAAACGCCGCCGCCCATATGCAGCGATGCCTGGCCGGACTGGATCGGCAGACTCTGCCTGGTTCGCTTCAACTGCAAATCATTGTGGTGGACAATGCCTCCACGGATGACTCCGCCGCCGTGGCCCGAAGGTATGGGGCAACCGTTATTTCAGTTGAGCCGGACGAATTCACTTGGGGAAGTGCACTGAACAGAGGTATCGACCGTGCTGTTGGCCGGATCGTATTGCTTCTGTCTTCGGATGCCTATGCATCGGACGTCCGCTGGCTGAGCGAGATGCTGAAGCCGTTCGCAAATCCGAAGGTTGCCGCCGTCTACGGCAGGCAGATTCCTTATAGGGATGCACCTGTTGATGAACGCGTCAGGCTGAAGAAGTATTTTCCGTGTGGCTCCGTCTACTTCAATGGTTCCGGCGGCGTGTCCCCCATCGGGCGAGGCATAATCGCTTCGAATGCCTGTGCGGCTATTAGAAGGGACGTCTGGAAGCAAGTTCCTTTCGATGAGGCTATTTCCGGCGGAGAAGAGGGCCCCTGGTCATGCCAGGTGCTGCAAATGGGCTACACTATTGTCTACCAGGCATCGGCAAGAATCTACCACTCACATAACGACGGCCCGTTGAAGCAGGCATGGAGACACTGGGAGCTGCGCATCAAAGATCAGCTTCTTGACGATAGCGGCAGGAGCAACAGCAGTACATTCAAATACATAGGTTCTTATGCAAAACGCAGACTGCAAAACTGCCTGTATCCCAATGTGCCGATTTCGGCACGGTTCAAAGGAATAGCCGTACTGCCCTTGGAGCTGTTCGCCTTTGGCATCATAGATATGATGCCAAAAAAGCATGTTCAAGTCTCGAAACTAAAACGCTTGTTCTGGGTCTGAGCCAAAGTTGCGGATTTACTAAATGACGCCGAATACAACCATTTACCAATCGACAGTACTACTGACAGTATGTTTGGCGGTACTCACGCTGCTGGTTCCGCGAAAGTACTTTCTTGCCCCATTTGTACTTGCGGCATGTTTTGTGCCGACGGATCAGCGCATCATCATGATGGATTTTGATCTAACGGTTTTGCGAATGCTCGTGGCGGTGGGCGTGCTGCGAGTGTTCATTTATGGTGAATATAGACGGTTTGCATTCAACGCCATTGACAAGTTGTTACTTGCCTGGGCACTCTGCGGTGCCGTGATATACGTTATGCGACATGGCGATGCCGAAGCTGTTATTAACAGGGCCGGATTTGTTTTCACCGGCGTAGGACTGTATTGGCTGTTTAGACAGAACATCGAATCGTGGAGCGGCATCAAACGCGTCATTGCGATGTTTGCGGTGTGCGCAATACTGTCATTGCCTTTGATTCTTGTGGAGTGGTACACGGGTGCGAATCCGTTTGTCTATTTTGGCAAGGTGATTACTTCGGTTCGCCAGGACCAGTTCAGGTGTCAGGCCGCCTTTCCGCATTCGATAATGATGGGACTGTTTTGGACTATTCTTGCTCCGCTGTTTCTTGCCTTTTCACGCACCGACAAGCACAAAGTGCTATACATGTCCGCCTTTGTTGCAAGCATCATAATCATCATGGCCTCGGCTTCGAGTACGCCCATTCTGGTTTTCGCGGCGACCATGTGCGTGGTCGGTGCCTTTGCCTGGCGGCAATACACATCCGTAGCTGCATGGTGTCTGGCGGCTACAACTGCTGCGCTTCACGTCGTGATGAACGCGCCAGTATGGCACTTGCTGGCGCGCATCAATGTCATCGGCGGTTCCACGGGATGGCACAGGTACAATCTTATAGACAAAGCCATAAGGAATTTCGACGAATGGGTTTTTCTGGGCAGCCGCAGCACCGACCATTGGGGGTTCGGCCTTGGAGATGTGACGAATCAGTACGTCCTCGAAGGTGTGCGAGGTGGAGCGGTTACGCTGTTACTGTTCCTGGTGATGACATATGTTGCTATGAAAACATGTGTGAGGCAGTCGCTAAGCTGCAGGGACCGGAAAATGCAAATCCGATTATGGTCGTTCTTTGCAGTCATGGTTGCTCACTGCATTGGCTTTATCGGGGTCTCCTATTTCGGGCAAATAACCGTGTTATGGTATCTGACTCTTGCGGCCGCATCGCTGTTTGCTGAGCAGAGGGTGTTTCTGCAAAAGCCGGCGAGAAGATCGCATTATGCAAGCACAAATCTTACAAGCGGAGTCTGCGTCCACTCATAGAAGTGGGGCGGCGGCATGCTGTCTTGATGTTTCGATTGTAATCGCAAATTGGAACACAAAGGAACTGTTGCGCGATTGCCTCACATCAGTGTATGAGCATGCCGGGGATTTGAGCTGCGAAGTCATAGTCATTGACAACGGGTCGGTGGACGGCTCGATTGAAATCGTGCAATCGGAGTTTCCACAAGTGCGTTTGATTAGAAATGCAAAGAATCATGGTTTTGCCCGCGCAAATAATCAGGGGATTAATGTAGCACGCGGCCGATACATTCTTCTACTGAACAGTGATACGCTGCTTCTGGATAATGCTCTCGAAACAGTAGTGGAATATGCAGACCGGCAGCCGGATGCAGCCGTCGTCGGATGTCGCGTTCTGAACCCTGACATGACGCTTCAGCCCACCTGTTTCATGTTTCCATCCATGATCAATATGCTTCTTTCATTAAGTTATCTGTACAAGGTGTTCGAGAGAAGCCGTCTGTTTGGGCGTGAGCGAATGACCTGGTGGCATAGAGACGATGAACGCCCCGTCGACGTGGTGACCGGTTGTTTCATGCTGGTTAGACGCCTGGCGATAGAGCAGGTGGGGATGCTGGACGATCACTTCTTCATGTATGCCGAGGAGACAGACTGGTGCTATCGCTTCAAGCAGGCGGGATGGAAGGTGCTGTTCACACCGAGCGCGGAGATAATACACTACGGAGGACAGAGCAGCCGGATCGTAAGGCCGGAAATGCTCATTGAGTTGCGGCTGAGCATCTTGAAATTCATTAGAAAACACCGTGGCCGCGTTCACTACGCAATGGCCAGTATTCTGGTGTTGCTCTTCGCCGCTGTTCGTCTGCCCGCCTGGCTGTTCTTGCATGAACTCTCTAACAAACACAAGGACCAGGCTGCGACGAAGATCAGGGCTTACAGCGGGTGCATAAGACGGATACTTCTGGAGCAATGCTGATTGATGTATGTGTATCGCCCGCATAACACAATAGACCATGCCCATGTTTCATCCTACGACCATGCACCATTTATGCCACAAGACTCTTGATAGCGGCCGCCCGTCCGCCCGATGCTACAGCGTGCCGCGGATAGTTGTTCGCACGACAATCCCAACGCTGGCTTTTTAAGGCCTGCACAAATGAACTGTAAAATGCTGACAACCTCAGCTCTTAACTTTGGCGTCAAAAGGGTGGTCGGCCCATTTTGGATGAGGCGCAGGTGGCTGCACAAGACTCAATGGTATGACGAAGAACGATTGCGGCACATCCAGTTAAACCGTCTGCAGAAGCTCATTCGCTGCTGTTATGAAACCGTGCCGCATTATCGTGAGTTCATGGACAAAATGCGAATAAACCCGCAATGCGTTCGAACGCTTGAGGATATACAGCTGTTTCCCGTTCTCTCTAAACGCTCTGTTTTGGCCGCCGCCAAGTCCTTCGTTTCTGTAAAATATCCTAAATGGCTGCTCCACCGGGCTCACACGGGCGGAACCACCGGGACCCCGATGAACATTTACAGGAGTCCGTGGTCGATCGGGACCGAGCATGCATTCGTGCGGCGCCAGTGGGACTGGGCTGGTGTCGGCCTCAATGACAGATGCGCTTATCTTACCGGCAGGATAGTCGTACCGCCCGACCGAACTGACGGTCGTCTGTACGCATATGACCCATTTGCCAGGGAACTCATACTGTCGACGTATCACTTGTCGACGGATACGGCCGAAAGCTACCTGAAGACCATGCAGAAGTACAGAGTACGCGGCATTGTAGGATATCCGTCGAGTGTTTTTCTGCTTGCGCGCGTCTGTCTTGATCGTCGCATTGATGTGAAACTCCATGCGGCTTTAACGTCCTCCGAAACAATGACTGACACCATGCGAAACACAATCTCTGAGGCGTTTGGATGCGGTGTATTCGATTTTTACGGCTCGGCCGAACGTGTGTGCTACATTCACACCTGCGAACACGGCAGGTACCACGTTATCCCGGAATACGGATTGACGGAACTTGTCCCGGAGGGCGACGGCGAGGACGGTCGCTGCAGGGTGATTGCTACCGGCTTCTGGAACTATGCCATGCCCCTCATCAGGTACGACACCGGGGATATTGTGGTGAAAGCGGACGAGCGGTGCCCCTGCGGCAGAGCATTTCCGGTTGTAAGATCAGTCGAAGGCAGACAGGGCGATGTGATAAGAACGCCGTCGAAGAGAGAGTTTGGTTGTGCCGTACTTACTCATCTGTTGTACGGAACCGGCAACATAGTTGAAAGCCAGATCATACAGGACCGGCCGGACCGGATCACTATCGAATATGTGCCTTCACAGTGGTTCACCACGGACGATCTGCACGCGTTTCAGGAGCTCATCCATAAGCATCTGCCCAGTGAACTGAAGGTTGAACTCAAACAGGTTGAGTATATCAAAAAAACAGAATCCGGTAAGCTGCGTCCGGTAGTTTCTAATCTGACATGAGCCAGGACACACTTCAAGATCATGATATCGTTTGCTTCGGTCCCTCAGACTGGTGGGGCATGAACCCGAGCAGTGCCACACATATTATGGGGCGCCTGGCGACATGTAATCGAGTCCTGTACATCAACCCTGTCAGCTCAGATATCCTAAGCCTGCGCCGTCGAAAAGGCATTGGCACCCGAATCGTTAGAAAATTGAAGAGCATGCTGCGGTTTCTAAGACGCGAAGATTCTAATCTCTATGTCATGAGCCCCATGTTCATACCGGTTCAGGGGCACTCAATACTGGACGCGGTCAACAACATCTTGCTCAGGACGCAGCTCGCCGCCGCCATGCTACTGCTGCGCTTCAACCGACCGCTGTTGTGGGTGGAAAACATAAGGGCCGCTGACTGCATTGAATGGTTAAACTGGCGACTGATTGTCTACCATGCGTCTGACAAATTCGACGAGTGCTGTAATACCCATAACAAGCATGTGCTTCAACAGAGGGAAAAACTGATAAGCGACCGCAGCGATATAATTATCTGCGCCTCTCGCAAACTGTACGAATCAAAAAAGATGTACGGGAAAAATGTCTACTACCTCCCGCACGGCGTGGACGTCGAACTCTTCTGCAGTGCCGCAAAGGAACCGCAATCGTACGTCGACCTTGCCGGTGCGTCCGCTCCAATAGCAGGATACTTCGGAACGCTGACCGACCAGAACGACATCGACCTGCTTGAATACTGTGCCGAGTCGCTGCCCCACGTCCGCTTTGTACTTGCCGGCCGGATAACAGGTGGCGACTACGGCAAACTGCGCAAAATGCCAAACGTTCGCTTCCTCGGCCATGTCCCGTACGAGCAGATCCCTCATCTGTGTGCCTGCTTCGATGTGTGCCTATTGCCATGGCGAATGAGTCCATGGATCGAGCACTGCAATCCCTTGAAGCTCTTCGAGTACATGGCGTCCGGCAAACCTATTGTATCGGTGCCGATCTATGAAGTGTGCCACCAGTACGCCGACATCATAAGTGTGGCGGAAACCAGGGAACAGTTCTGTGCCGCGATAGAAGCCGAACTGGCCAATGACACGGATGAGCGACGAGAACTCCGCATTCAAACAGCCGGGCGCCATACATGGGAAAACCACATTGCCCGCCTTTCAAGTATCGTGGCCGATGTCTACTCGGACTGTCGACGACGCAACCTGCGGTATAGGGCCATGCATCTGGCATGAGTACACTAAGAATAGCGTGTTTGGGCGACATTATGTGCGGCGATTCATTCTATAACGCCGGCAGCGGAGTGGCGTCTTCTATCCAGAAATACGGCCGCAATTTCCTGAGATCCGACATCGTGGATTTCCTTGCCGGCCATGACATCGTCGTTGGCAATGTCGAATGTGTCCTCTCTGACAAGGGCAGAAACCACCGACTTTTGCGAAGTATTCACATGCGGGGTGGCGGTCACACCGCCGACCTCCTCGCCGGCTGGAATCTGACTGTGGCGAACGTTGCCAATAATCACATACTGGAACACGGCCATGAGGCTGCTTCTGATACCGTTGACAACTTGCTGCGAGCCGGCATCAGAGTCATAGGATCGGGAGAAGCCAACAAGTTTCGCAAGGGGTTGCGCGTCGAACAAATCACGCGCCACGGGCAGACTCTGGCCTTCATCGGCGTATGCCTGCGACGTGAGAAATATGCATTCGATGGCGGTGCAGAAATTGACCAGGTAATGAAAGCCGTCGACTTGCTTGGCGCGTCAGGCGTCCCTGTCTGCGTGTGCATCCACTGGGGAGATGAATTCATGGATTATCCCAGTGTCGATCAGAAAAAAATCGCCGACTCGCTGATTCGGGCCGGCGCCTGCATGATAATAGGTCACCATCCTCATGTGGTCCAGGGGGTCGAATTCGGCAATGGAGTGCTTGTTGCATACAGCCTGGGCAATTTCATCTTCGACAGCTTTGTCACGGATTGCCGATGGTCCGTCATATTGAGTGTGGAAATAAGCGACGCCCGGCCGGTTCGCTGGCATTGCGTGCCAATACTCAAAGACGACGAGCATCGGCCGATTCTTGTTCCCGAGCCCGGTCGGACAGCCTTGATGGACGAGTTCACACGTCGATGCGAGCTGTTGAATCTTAAGCTCGATGAGGAAGAATACAGAAGGCGCTATGAGGCCGACTTCAGGGGAAGGGACGCGCGCGCCAGAAGAAGCTTGCGGGGCCATCTTTTCAAGGCTGCCTCCAGAATCCACAGAATCTACTGGCCGCAGATTCTCCTCAGGCCTTTTCAAAGGAGATTGGGTTTATGGTAGCGGGCAAATTGAAGATATGCCTTGCTGCTTCGGCCGGCGGACACCTGAGCCAATTGCTGACACTCGCGGACAGTTGGAAGGGACATGATACCTTCTGCGTCTGCACTTCGGCGGTGGTCCGCCAACGGCTCGCCCAATATGGCAGGAGCTACAACGTCGGCGAGTGTAATCGGCAGCATCCGTTGCAGGTCTTGAAGGTTCTGCTGCGATGCATGATCATCGCAGTGCGCGAAAGACCGCAGGTTGTTATCAGCACTGGCGCCGCCGCCGGATGCATGGAATGTTTTCTGTGCAAAATCATGGGTGCCAAAATCGTATGGATGGACAGCATAACAAACGTCGAGCGACTGTCCCTGTCCGGACGTATGGTGCGGCATATTGCCGATTTGTTTCTTGTTCAATGGCCGGACTTGGCTGAAAAATACACAAACGTCCAGTTCGCGGGAAGCGTTATATGATCTTCGTGACGGTTGGGACTCAATTCCCCTTTGATCGTTTAATCAAAGCCATAGATGCTGCCATTATAATGGGGCGCATTGACCAGGAAGTGTTCGCGCAGACGTGCTGCGGATCATACAGGCCGCGCCATTTCGCCACCGCCGACTCACTTGAAAAAGAGTCTTTTGACGCGCATATCAAGCGGGCGACAGCTATTGTAAGCCATGCGGGAATAGGCTCGATAACCGTGGCGATGGCTCATGCAAAACCATTGCTCGTCATGCCGAGATTGAAAAAATACGGCGAGGCTGTAAATGATCACCAGGTTGAGATAGCACGCAGGTTCGCCGAAGCCGGCCATCTATTGTTGGCCGAGGACGAACAGCAATTCCTCGAAAGAATCACGGCGCTTCCTCTTTTCGTTCCTGCCAAGCGCTTCGCCAGCCCCGAATTGGTGAGCCATCGTGTCGCCGACTACTTAAACAAAATCCCAATCTGATTAACAAAGGGGGGATCATGGGCTGTTTTGCTACGTTATCAAGTATTAGCCGTCGGCGCAAACTTGCCTTGTTCTACGAAACCTTCTGCCCGACCGACGAAATGCGTGTACTTGACGTTGGCGCAGAAGCAAACCCAAATGGCGACAGAGGCCTGCAACTGATCGATTCATATAAGTGGAAGTTCAATCTCACCGCTTTGAACCTGTCCCACGAGCATGTCGCCAGAATTAAGAAGCATTATCCGCAGGTTGATGCCGTGGTCGCCGATGCCTGCAAACTTCCCTGGCCCGACAACTACTTCGACATCGTATACAGCAATGCGGTTATTGAGCATGTCGGCGACTTCGTAAGGCAAAAGCAAATGGCTTCGGAGATCATGCGAGTTGGCAAGCGCTGGTTTGTAAGTACACCCAATCGCTGGTATCCTTTCGAGTTTCACCTCCGTTTGCCGTTTGTAACATGGCTTGGCGGCGACGCATACCTGCATGCAGCGCGTCTCGTCCGCTACAATCATGTCCGGCGCCGATACACTTTCAACAATTCCAAAGCGGATTTCCGGCTGATGGATGCGAACGAAATGAAGCTGTGTTTTCCTGGCTGCCGCATTGTTAAACAGAGAATAACGTTCATGGCCGAAACGCTCATTGCACTTGGCGGTGAAAAAAGCACGTGGGGGGAAAATGACCAGATACAATCGGCATGGAAAGAGGGTCAGGGCGATTATTCTTTCGCCGATCCGCGACTTCGGGCGATGTCGACTGGCGTCGCAGCTATGCCCGGCACTGTGGCCGCTTGCAGGCAAGTCGGTCCTGCAGCGCTTGCTCATGAATCTGCATGATCAGGGCGTAGATGAAGCGGTGATTTGCGCGTACGGAGATGCGTCAGAATTAAAGCAGGCCGCCAGAGGTACAAATTCGATGAAACTTCATTTCGTGGATGAGCCGTTACCCGTCGGAAATGCAGGCTGCATCAGAGATGCATACGATGGCGACAGGCACACGGTCTTCATTGTACTTCAGGCGTCGATGATGTCTCCGCCCGATGTTGACCTGCTGCTTCAGATGTGCCGTATACACAAATCAAGTCTGAC
The DNA here is from genome assembly GCA_041690555.1 of Anaerohalosphaeraceae bacterium. Lineage (GTDB taxonomy): Bacteria > Planctomycetota > Phycisphaerae > Sedimentisphaerales > Anaerohalosphaeraceae > JACZKQ01. The sequence continues at coordinate 533 of JAWLHD010000009.1, read as the reverse complement.
TGTGGTGCTTGGCTCCGTGCAGCCGGGCGGCGGGCCGCCTGGCATTGCTCCCGAAATATACGTCTGCGATCCCGGAGTCGTCGAATATATGCCGGCCCAGGGATACTTCGACATTAAGGAAGGCTTGATTCCCACAATGGTCAAGGCCCGACAAATCGTAGGCGCGGTGACTTTGCCGCGGCGCACGTGCTGCTTCCGGGACGGTGCGACTTACTTGGCCGCTTTGGGACATTGGCTCCGCGGCGACGGCAGTTCGGGCGACTTGCAGTCGGCCGGTCTGGTCAAAACGTCTCAAAACCTGTGGCAAGCGGACGGGGCGTCAATAGATTCGAATGTCATTACAGATGGACCAGTTGTGGTCATGAACAGAGCGAGGATTACCGGCCCTTCCGTCATATTCGGGCCGACCCTGATTGAAGCTGACGTGTCCGTAGGACGCGACAGCATTATTGACAGCAGTGCGTTATGGGGTGGCGCCTCCGTAGGATCACACTGTCATGTCTGTCAAAGCGTTATCACTCACAACGTCAGTG
>JAWLHD010000008.1:0-24731 GCA_041690555.1 Anaerohalosphaeraceae bacterium | reverse complement strand
TCGGTGCCTTCCTCCATGATGGTCAGGTCGGCGGTGAAGTTTGTGTCAAAGACACCGTCAAAGCCGAGCTGGCGCAGGGCAGTCACCATCCTGCCGGTGACGAGCGTACCGGGTTCCATTCCGAAGCACTCGCCCAATGCGGCGCGGATCGCCGGGGCTGTCTGTACAACGACAAACTTTTCGGGGTTGTCGATAGCCGCCCAGACATCATCGATATGACTTTTTTCGCTTATGGCTCCTACGGGGCAGATGGCCGAGCACTGGCCGCACTGAACGCAGACGACATCGCCCAGTTCGCACGTAAAGGCGGGGCCGATCATGCTGTGGAAGCCGCGCCCCTGCGGGAAGAGTGAACCGACGGCCTGCATTTCCGTACAGACGGTAACACAGCGACGACACTTGATGCACTTGCCGGCATCACGTGTCAATGCGGGCGTGGAATCGTCGATGCGCCCGGTCGTGCGTTCTCCCTGGTAACTTACTTCGTCGATACCAAGTTGTCGCGCCAGCTCCTGCAATTCGCAATCGTTGTTTCGTTCGCAGGTCTTGCAATCGCCGTCGTGCTCGGAAAGGAGCAGTTCAACCACATTTCGCCGGGCCTGCCGCACACGTTTGGTGTTGGTGAACACCTTCATATTCTCGGTGGCGGGCGTGCAGCATGAGGCGACAAGCGTGCGTGCACCTTCGACTTCGACAACGCATACGCGGCATGCGCCCTGGGGGACTCTGCCTTCGACATGGCACATAGTCGGTATTCTGACCCCTGCACTGGACGCGGCGTCGAGAATCGTTGAGCCCTGTTCCACTTCAACTTTGGTGTTGTTTATATACAGTGTGACCATTCCTCACTAACTCCTTTCCACTGCGGGGACCTTGCCGTAGTCACAGCGAAGGCATCGTTTGGCCTGGCGTATCGCTTCGGCTTCCACCCAGGACAGTTCTATTTCGTTGAAATTGTCTTTCCGCCTTTCAACCGAGAGCACCGGCATATTCACTCTGGGGTACGGCGCCGGGTCGGCATCTACGTCAAAGGCGGTGTCGACCATCTGATGCACACGCCAGAATGCGTGGTCTTCGCCGGTAAGCCACTTGTCGATACCGACTGCGGCCCGTTCGCCGCCGCCGACGGCGCGGACCACCGAGGCCGGACCGGTTGCGGCATCACCAGCGGCAAACAGCCACGGAATGGAGGTCTGGCCAGTAATCGTATCCGTCATTATACGGTACCCGCTTACGGGCTGCAGCTCGTCATGGTCGAAAAGCTCCGAGGAGTCAAGCGTCTGGCCGCAGGCGAAGATGACCTGGTCGGCTTCGACGATGAACGTTTTGCCATCCCTTTCCGGGCTGCGCCTTCCGGAGCGGTCGAACTTGCCTGGTTTCATGGAGTGGCACTTGACTCCGGATGCCTTTCCGTCCGTCAGGACGATCTCGTCCGGATTAGTCAGGGCCTTTATCTTAACGCCTTCGTCGAAAGCATCCTGTATCTCTTCGAGATAAGCCGGCATATCTTCCATCATCCTTCGATAGATGACGGTGACGTCTTTGGCGCCGAGGCGAACAGCCGTACGGGCAGCGTCAATTGCCGCGTTGCCGCCGCCGATTACGGCGACCTTGCTGCCCACGGGAACCGAACCCTTGAAATTATAGGTCTTCAGGAAGGCTATCGCGTCGGTGACGTTTGGGGCGTCCGCACCGGGGATGTCCAATGACACGCCCTTGGGAGAACCCACGCCGAGGAAGATGGCTTCATAACCATCGCGGCGAAGGCCCGCGAGAGTGAAGTCCTTGCCTAATCGTTTTCCGGTTTCGATATCGACGCCCATTCGTTCTATCATACGTATTTCGCGCGCGACGATTTCTCGCGGCAGCCTGTAGGAAGGAATCGTCTGCACGAGCATTCCGCCTGGTCGTCGCTCCGCTTCAAAGACTTTTGGCCTGTAGCCGAGACGGGCCAGGAAATACGCACAGGACAATCCCGCGGGTCCGGCACCGATGACGGCAATCCTGCGTTTGGCGTTGGCAGGGTTTTCCCGCACCTCGGGCAATTGAATAGTGATCTCCTGATCGGCCATGAACCGTTTGATTCCGCGTATGGCAACGGGCTTGTCCAATGTGGCGCGGCGACACTTTCCTTCGCATGTGTGGAAGCAGACTCGGCCGCATATCGACGCGAATGGATTGCGTTCACGGTGGTGCCGCAGCGCCTCGGCGTATCGCCGTTCACCCACCAGAGAGATGAAGCCCGGCACGTCGACGCCCGCAGGACAGGCACTCTGACATGAAGCCAGGACCAGTCCGGGACAGACGCCGGCAGGACAGTGCCTCTCGCGGATATGCGCCTCGTATTCGTGGCGGAAATACCGTATGGTGGACAATACCGGATTGGGGGCGCTTTGGCCCAGACCGCATAGCGCGGTATCCTTTATCTGATTGCCCAGCGTGATCAGGGTCTCAATGTCTGACTCCTGACCTTTGCCCTCGCAGATGCGGGTGAGTATTTCGAGCATGCGTTTGGTACCTACACGACACGGCACGCACTTGCCGCAGGATTCCTCCTGCACGAATTCAAGAAAGAACCGAGCGACATCGACCATACATGAGTCCTCGTCCATGACGACCAGGCCGCCGGAGCCCATGATGGCTCCGAGCTCATTAAGCGACTCGTAATCGAGCGGCACGTTGAGGTGCTGCCGCGGAATACAGCCGCCCGAAGGTCCGCCGATCTGGGCAGCTTTGAATTCCTTGCCTTCGCCGACGCCTTCGCCAATATCGTAGATAAGTTCGCCCAGAGTAGTTCCGACGGGCACCTCGACGAGGCCGGAGTTTTTGATCGCGCCGGCAAGGGCGAATACCTTGGTCCCCTTGCTCTTTTCGGTTCCGAACGATGCAAACCGGTCGCCGCCATTCAGGATAATGGCCGGCACGTTGGCGTAAGTCTCGACGTTGTTCAGAACCGTTGGCTTTCCCCAGAGGCCTTTGACGGCTGGGAACGGCGGTCGCGGGCGAGGTTCGCCGCGTTTGCCTTCGATTGATGCGATAAGTGCAGTCTCCTCGCCGCAGACGAACGCCCCGGAGCCCATGCGTATCTCCAGATCAAACAAATGCTTGGTTCCGAAGATGTTGGAGCCGAGCAGACCGCACTTTCGGGCATCAGCAATCGCCTTTCCGAAACGTTCAACGGCCAGGGGGTACTCCGCTCTGATATACGCATAACCCTGGCTGCTTCCTATGGCGTAGGCACCTATCGCCATGCCTTCTATAATGCTGTGCGGATCACCTTCGAGCAAACTTCGATCCATAAATGCACCAGGATCACCTTCATCGCCGTTGCAGAGGATGTACTTGGTCTGTCCCGGGCTCTTACGGGCAAATGACCATTTCATCCATGTTGGGAAACCGGCTCCTCCTCGGCCCCGCAGGCCGGACTTCTTCATCTCCTCGATGACATCTTCGGGAGACATCGAGGTCAGCATGCGAGCCAAGGCCTGATATCCACCGCAACCTATGTAGGCCTCGATACTCTCCGGGTCTATGCTTCCGCAGTTTCTCAGCACCACTTTGTTCTGGCGTTTGAAGAAAGGCAGATCGTCCTGTACCGCAACGGGCGGGCCGGATTCCTTCCTCCAGTTGAGTCTCTGGACGACCTGGCCATTGAGAAGATGCTTCTCGATCACTTCATCAGCGTCCTGAGGCTTGACGCTTTCATAGAACACGCGATCCTTGCCGATGAGTACGACGGGTCCCCGGGAACAAGGTCCGAGGCAACCCACGCCGACGACCGAAATCCGGTCCTGGAGTCCGCGTGCCTTCAGCGCTTCTTCAAAGGCGGCTTTAACGGGAAGCGAGCCGCTCGCGATACAGCCGCCACCGACGCAGACCCGTATCTCATGCGGGGCGTCGGGTCCATTCTGCCTGGCTGCTGCTGAGCGACGGATGGCATCAAGGTCTTCTACACTGCGTATCTTCTCTGCCGACATAGTTAGTCCACCTCCTTTGCGGATTCGTTTTCCTTATTGCGATAGGTGTCCAGAAGATCGGCTATTTTGACCGGCTTAACCCGCTGGTGAACGTCATCGTTGACCATGATGGCCGGCGCCAGACCGCAGGCTCCAAAACACCGTCCAACGTCGAGCGAGAAGAGGCGATCCTGCGTTGTTTGTCCTACGTCAATCCGCAGCTCCTTCTTGAGGGCATCAAGGACGTCCTTGCCGCCTCGTACGTAACAGGCGGTTCCCAGGCAGACGCGAACCACATACTTGCCACGCGGGGCGGTGGAAAAGAATGAATAGAAGCTAACCACTCCGGCCACCTCGCTGTAGGGCTTGTCAAGTTTCCGGCTGATCCGACGCAGAACAGACTCCGGCAGGTAACCGAACATGTTCTGGGCGATCTGGAGAACGGGTATCAGGGCGCCTTCCACACCCTTGTAATCCTCCAAGACGCCGTCGATCTGCCCGAGCATATCTTCCTCGGACATCTCGCTCTGGCAGCGGCAACATTGAACCTCAGACATAACTACTCTCCTTCGCATAAGAACTTACCTGCAACGGTAACTGAAAAATAAAGGAATTCCCTTTTTCTCGCGGCTGGACCCATATTCGTCCACCGTGCTTGTCGACAATCTGTTTGGTGATGAAAAGTCCCAGTCCGGTTCCCTTTACACTCCTTGTTTCGGGATTGTCCAGACGTGAGAACCTTTGGAACAACCTGCCTATCTGACCCTCGCGCAACGGCGTGGAATCGTTGTAAACCTCAATTTCGATGGTTTCGTCCTGGGTTCGCGATTTGAGAAGGACGTTTCCCCATTCGTTTCCATATTTCACTGCATTACTGATCAGGTTGTTGGCCACTACCTGCAGGAGTTCGGGGTCAGCATCTATCTGCAGGTCGGTATCTATCTCATTGCGCACATTGATGTTCTTGCGCTCGGCGGCGGCCAGAACAGATTCGACGGCAGCGTCAAAAACGTCCTTATTAAGACTAACCTTCGTGTACCGGGTCTCCAGCTCGCCCTTTTCGATACGGCCCAGATTGAGAAACTTTTTGACAGTGGCGGTCAGATAATCCAGACTGCGGGTTGCGCCGTCGAGCGCCTTTTTCTGGCGTTCGTTGATTTCTCCAAGGATACGGTCGCGCACTGAGCAGACATTCATGACGATTACTCCTACTATGCCTTTGAGCTCGTGCGAAACGAAACCGATGAGGTCGATGTACCTTTTGTTGAGATCAGCCAGCATATCGTTAGAGAGCCTAAGACTGGCGTCTCTTTCCTCAAGCTGTCGGGACATGACATTGAATGCTTCGGCAACTTCGTTGAATTCCTCAATATCGGATGTAGTTTCAATCATGTGTCCGAGCTCGCCGGCTGCAAGCTTGCTGGTGGCGTCGCGCAGCAGCGTCAGAGACCTTGAGACGCGGCCGGCAAGAACATACGAGAACAACAACGCCACCACGGTAGCGGCTACAATGATGGCCATGAAGATCAACATGGTGTTTGTAGCCAAATCCTTGAAAGGCAGCTCCAAAGTGCCCACATAGAGCATGCCAATGACATCACCGTTTATATCCCTGATTGGCTCGTAGCAGGTCTTGTACCAGTCCTGAACTACGAATGCCCGATCGGACCAGAGCCGCCCCTGCCCCAGGACGCGATCGTATACCTCCTCGGAGACCCTGGTTCCGATGGCGCGGCCTCCATTCGCCTTGACGTTGGTCGAAATGCGCAGGTCTTTTTGAAAGATGGTCACCGTACCAATGTCTTTGCCCTTGTAGACAGCGTCCTGGTAAACGATCCTCTTGACGTTATCAACAATGTCGTAGTTGCGGTTCAGCAGTACACCGCCATAGAGTACACCGATCATTCTGCCGCTTTCGTCGGATACGGGCGCCGCGGCTTTTATCATCATACCGGCAGTTTGCTGGGTTTCGGCCGTTGGTTTGGCTTTTGCAGTAGGTACAAGCGTAATATGGGCCTGGGCCGCCAGGTCTGGTCCCTCCTTTATTAATTCGGTGGCGGGCAAAATGCTTGTGGCGACGACCGGTTGCCCGGAGACAAGCACTTTACTGAGCACCTGATCGCCCTTCTGATCGTCACCGGCGACGAGCGGATTTGCCGACCTGACCAAAACTCGTCCAGCAGCATCGGTCAGCGTCAACACATCCAACCCTTCAGCGTTTCGGATATCCGTGAGCTGCCGGGTCAGAGTTTCTGTGTCGTTCTGCAAAACCGCATCTCGCAGGAAGAATCTGATCGACGTAAGACGTACAATATCTTCGATGCTCTTGGTTTCCTGGCGATATACCTCCCTTGCGAATCTGAGATCGCTGCGGACCTTTGACTGGGCTCTGTGAAGTATGTCTTTTTCAATCAGGTAGAAGCCGAGCATAGCCGTCATGAAAGACAGCAAAAAAATCACTGCAAGAAAAGACCACACGAGCTTGCTTTTAAGGGATCGACCGACCATTATTCCCTCTCCGTCTGCTCCGCAAAATTCGTGAAGTAGATGATATTTTCCAATTCGGTCTCGAGGTTGAGATTGCGAACCACGCAGTCCTTCGGCTCCTTGAGACATATTGGGGCAAAATTGAGCACACCTTTGATACCCGCTTCCAACATCTGCTCGAAAACCTCCTGGGCGGCCGAATCGGGAACGGAGATGATGCCGAGAGTGATTCCGTTTTCCGCAACGTAGCCAGCCATTTCCTCGAGCGGCAGTATCGGGACCGGGCCCTGACGGTCGTGCTTGGCGGGACTAATGTCAAAACCGGCAACGATCTCTATTTCACTCTTTCGGAAGCCGGGATAGTTGAGCAGGGCCGTGCCTATGTTACCTATGCCGACAACTATGAACCTCTGGACCTTGTCCTTGCCGAGGATCGCACTGATCTGCGTGATTAGCTCGTCAATCAGGTATCCGCCGCGGCGATTGCCGCAGATGCCGAAGATAGAAAAATCCTTGCGGACCTGAACGGCAGTCACTCTCGCCGCATCGGCAAGGTTCTCTGAGAAGACTTTGACGAAATTCAACGCCTTGAGCCTGATAAGGGCATTTCTGTAGCGCGACAACCTGATTATGCAGCTTCTATTCACCATTCGGCGACCAGAATTATTTGTTACATCTATCACGTATCCAAGCCAACATGCTAATGTCACCACTCACGTTTTCGGATTATACGCCTATTATCAGCAAGTGATTTGGCCAAGTCAATGGTTTTATGTGAATTTTTTCACATAACTTTGCATTTTCTGAGCTTCACAACCAGACCGCTACGGCGTTTAACTGACCAAATATCCGAAAAACACTGCTTTGTGGCATTTAAAAAAGTGCCAAAGGAGCGTTCTAAGCCGCTCTATGGGTGATGCAGCCCTATAAAATGAAGGACTGGAGGACGGGTCTTTTTATTTTTTTCCGGAGAGATTGACAAAATAGACGATATTTTCGATCTCTGATTCAAGATTGATGTTGTTGATTACGCAGTCTTCCGGGCCTCTAAGATATATAGGGGCAAAATTGAGTATGCCCTTTATGCCTGCTGAAATCATGCGAACCAGAACCTGTTGTGCCGCCACATCCGGAGTGGATATGATGCCGAACTTGATTCCATGCTCCTGGACAAAACTATGAAGTTCTTCAATAGGCAGAACGGGTATCTCTGCATCTCGGTCGTACTTGGCGGGGTCTATATCAAAGCAGGCCACTATTTTGATGCCGCTCCTGGCGAACCCTGGATAACGAAGCAGTGCTTTGCCGAGGTTGCCCGCGCCGACTTCGATGAACTCATGGATCGTGTCTTTGTCCAGTATCCTGTTGAGCTTCTTGAGCAAGTCGTCGACTTGATAGCCGCCCCGCTGGCTGTCAGCAATACTGAAAGCCGAGAAATCCTTGCGTACTTGAGCAGAAGAGACCCCTGTGGCGTCCGCAAGATTGTCCGAAAAGACCTTTACAAAATTCAGTGCCCGCAGGCGGACAAGTGCGTTTCTGTAACGGGAAATCCTGATGATGTCGTTCCTGGTTGGCATACACTACCTCCGGCGTCTTCGTATGAACAAATTGGCCCACAGCCGGAACGTTATTCTACATGATTCCGGCTTTAACGCCATCAATATTCATGGACTCCTTTGTATAGGGGGAGGTGCCCGGATCATTCCATTTCGCATCGTAAAGCGGTGATTCTCTTGACGGGTAAGTGGCACATAAGTATAATGTAGGCGAGGCGACGGAATCCGGCAATAACGGCGGAACTGTTATGAACTGTCCAAACTGTTCAAGCCCGGTTGACAGCGGCGTGCATATATGTCCGGTCTGCCAAGCATCCACCCATGTCCGCATCAAGCGGCTCAGTGGTCTTGCCGTCACTTCTTTTGTCCTTGGGATACTGGGCATGGGTCTTTGGGTGGCCATGTCAGTTGTGGGATTTGTTGCGGGCTTGCTGGCCTACACGTTCATTGAACGAAGCGGCGGAAAGCTCAAAGGCCGTTTTTGTGCCATAGCAGGTGTGGTTCTCTCGGCTGCAGGCATGACCCGCCATTTCATGGTGCGCTGACGGTGTAAACGGGGGAAGACGCATGGCAGCGCGGATGAGCAAATTTGGCAAGAACTGTTGACATGAGGCCGATGAACCAATAGAATGCCGCTTTCGTCGAAGGCAGCAAATGGTGGATGTAGCTCAGTCGGCTAGAGCACCAGATTGTGGTTCTGGGGGTCGCGGGTTCAAGTCCCGTCATCCACCCGTCTATGAAAAAAGCTCCCGCAGTCATTCCGGCGGGAGGTTTTTTCGCCTTTGCTTTAATGATGCTCACCACTTATCAGTGCCCCGAAGGTCAGGCGCTGGGCAACAGACGGGATCATCGCCCGGACTGCAAGCAGGTCTGACTGGGTACCAGAGTGTCCGAGGCTCGATTTGAGGCCGAAATCGAGGGGCAACGGCAGGTGTGGCGAGCGGTGAATCGAACGCGATACCGAACAGAATCGCGCCGCCGGTCTTGGCCACCATCAGCAGTTCCAGCGGGATGAGCGCGAGCAGGAGCCGCTCGAAGGATCGGCCCTTCTTCTCAAAAGTTACCGTGACCGACAGCAGGCTTGTCGTGCCGAACAGCACCGACACGGCGATCACGCCAGGCAGCAGATTGGGGATGCTGTCGAGACCCGCTCCAGACCGAATGAAAAACATCCCCGTCCACGCCAACGGAAAGATCAGGCCCCAACTGATGTTCGGCGGCTTGAAGTAGTAGGCACGAAAATCCTTGACCACAATGTTCCAGAACGCGATCCAAGCCTTCATTTACTTGATAGAACTTTTCACCATTTCACTACTGACTGCCGACTTGGGGTTTGACAGAACCCTTAGAGTCGCTATATTACATGTTTTTCACAATACATAATCCTGCTATTGGAGATTAAATGGATGTCGCAAAATAATTCCGGGAAGCGCCTGAACGGAAGATCGCATCTGTTCAGCAGCGAATCGGTCACAATGGGCCATCCGGACAAGGTCGCCGATCAGATTTCCGATTCTATTCTGGACGCGATGGTCGCGCAGGACCCGGACAGTCGGGTAGCCTGCGAAACACTGGTTTCAACGGGCCTGGTTGTGGTGGCCGGGGAGGTTACAACCAAGGCGATCGTGGATATTCCCGCCATTGTGCGGGCAACAATCAAACATATCGGGTACACGGATCCGCACATAGGTTTCGACTTCGAGAATTGTGCGGTTCTGGTCGCGCTGGGGCACCAGAGCCCGGACATATCACAGGGCGTAACTGAAGGGACAGGCCTGCACAAAGAACAAGGAGCGGGTGATCAGGGTTTGATGTTCGGCTACGCGTGCACGGAGACTCAAAGCCTGATGCCGATGCCGATCTATCTGGCACACAAGCTGACGGACCGGCTTACGACGATGCGGCAAACGGGCAAGATTGACTGGCTTCGGCCGGATGGTAAGAGTCAGGTTACCGTACAATACAAGGACGGCAAGCCGAATCGTATCCATACGGTTTTGATTTCGACGCAGCACGGGCCGCACGTGAAGTACGCCACGATCAGGAAGGAGATCATAGAAAAGGTCATAACGCCCGTTCTGCCGAAGAAACTTCTCGACGGAAAGCTCGTGATTCACGTCAATCCCACGGGCAGGTTCGTAGTGGGCGGACCTAAAGGCGACTGCGGACTGACCGGGCGCAAGATAATTGTCGATACCTATGGCGGACGCGGCAGCCACGGCGGAGGCGCTTTCAGCGGCAAAGATCCATCCAAAGTAGATCGGAAGGCCAGCTACATGGCCCGTTATGTGGCAAAGAACGTCGTGGCGGCGGGGCTGGCCGAGGCATGCGAAGTTCAGTTGTCATACGCTATAGGCGTGGCCAAGCCGCTGTCGGTGCTGGTGGATACCGAGGGGACCGCCAAGGTGGATGAAACGCTGATAGAGGAACTTGTACTCAAGCACTTCCCTCTGACCCCCAAGGGGATGATCGAACATCTGGATCTGAAGCGGCCGATCTTTGCCGAGACGGCTCGCAACGGCCACTTCGGACGCAATGTACCCGGCTTTACGTGGGAAAAGACAGATATGGCCGATACTCTCCGCGAGGCAGCCGGCCTTAAGCCAAGGAAGTAGAAGTCGCAACGATCATCAGTCTCAAAGTACAACAAGGGCGACCCCCAATGGGGTCGCCCTTTTTTGCTCGTTCGAACAGGCGCATATCAATGTTTGAAGTGCCGCTTGCCCGCAAAGACCATTACAATACCCGTTTCATCAGCCGCTGCAATGACCTCATCGTCCTTCTTTGAGCCGCCCGGTTGAACAACGCAAGCAACGCCCGCCTTTGCGGCATTGACCACATTATCGGGGAATGGGAAGAATGCATCGGAACCCATAGCTGAACCTTTTGATGCGGCGCCCGCGTGCTTGAAGGCGATCAGGCCGGACTCCACACGGTTCATCTGTCCGGCGCCGACGCCTACAAGCTTGCGACCATTTACCAGCGTGATCGTGTTACTCTTGACGTGCTTGGCTGTAAGCCATGCGATACGCAGGTCTTCGAGTTGCTCGGGCGTCGGTTTAAGCTTAGTCGGAAAAGTCAGGAGATCGGGCTCCCAGCCGACCATATCTCGTTTCTGCAGCAACAAGCCTCCAACAATGCACCGCACGTCGAACTCGGCCGCGTCGATGCCGGCGCGATCTATTGGCCCGGTCTCCAGCAGACGAACATCCTGGCCCCAGTTTTTAAGTGTGCGAATGGCCCGTAAAGCATCAGCATCGAACTCCGGAGCGATAATTACTTCGGCGAAGAAGCCTGCTGCGCCAGCCGCCTTGCCGAACCTGGCGTAGGACTCCATTATTGTCGTCGCCAGCGGCACATCAACCTTGCGGTTCAGCGCAACGATGCCGCCGAAAGCGCTGACTACATCACCCAGGTAGGCCTTTTCATAAGCGACATGTATATTGTCGTCGATGGCACAGCCGCACGGATTCAGATGCTTGACAACGACGGCAGCGGGTTCGTCGAACTCCTTGACCAGCTCGAACGCCGCATTGGCATCAAGCAGGTTGTTGAAGCTGATCTCCTTGCCGCCTTCGAGCTGCCGCGCTGCGCCGACGCTGACCTCCCCGCTGGGCGTAAGCGTGTAGAAGCCGGCGGACTGGTGCGGGTTTTCGCCGTAGCGCAAATCGCTCTTCTTGGAAGCCGCAAGCGAAATGCGTTCGGGATAATGAACCTGTGCCTGAGCGTTAAGATACTTGGCGATAGCCGCGTCATATGAGGCAGTCAGACCGAAAGCCACTCTGGCGAAGTCCTTGCGCAGGGCTTCACTGACAACGCCATCCCTGGCCTGCATTTCTTCGATAACGCGGCCGTACTGATCGGGGCTGGTCACTACAGTAACATACTTGTGGTTTTTGGACGCAGAGCGGACCATGCTCGGACCACCGATGTCGATGTTCTCGATGGCCTCTTCGAATGCGCAGCCGGGTTTGGCAATAGTCTGCTCGAATGGATAGAGGTTTACGCAAACCAGGTCGATGGGTTCGATGTTATGCTCCTTCAGGGCCTTCGCGTGATCGGGTTTGTCACGGAGGGCAAGCAATCCACCGTGAATCCTGGGATGAAGCGTCTTCACCCGACCGTCCATCATCTCCGGAAAACCGGTCACCGAGTCGATGGCGATTACGTCGATTCCCGCTTCGGAAAGCGTTCTGGCCGTACCCCCCGTGCTTATGATTTTGACCCCCATTTTGTCGAGCTGCTTTGCGAACTCGACAACCCCTTCCTTGTTGGACACACTCACGAGTGCCGTCCTGATCTTGACATCCATTTCTACGCGTCTCCTTACCAAATAGTCCTTTCGTTCAGTTTCTGGCCTGTCGTATGGGCGTCGCGATCTGTCGGAACATGATAAAGGAACGTCTGCTCTAACGCCGGTTCCTCTCCTTGATGCACATCACACGTCCCTGCAGATCGGCCACGTAAAGCGAGTCGTCCATCATATTAATGGCATACTTCCGGACGGTCGAAAAGTTTATCGAGTACACCCGGCTGCCCTTGCCGTTATCCATCACGACGAGCATCCCGGGCTCAGCGTATACGTATGCCCGCGTCTCTGTCTCGGCAAGGACGTCGACACCCGCCGGCACGTTCCAGACGCTCTTGCCGCTCTGCTTGTCGACGGCATAGACTCCGTTGCCCTGTGCGCTTTGATAGACAAGTCTCTTGCCGACAAAAGCAGATTTCTTGAGGGGCTCACCGGCGTGGAATGCGTCCCTCCAGGCACTTCGACCAGTACGAATATTGAGTTTGTAAAGCTTTGCGTTGAGGCCGCTGACGTAGACCCAGTCATCATCGCGAACAATCGGCGCAGTGATGCGGCCTACGATGTCGAAACCCCAGCGTCTCCTGGCCTGATCAGGCCAGATGCTGATTACATGACCCGATTCGGTGCTAAGAACCACATGCTCGTCATCGGCAACCACGGAATTGACCTGTGCACCGTCTTCGGCGGCAACCATGAAATCCTGCCAGTATCCGTCAAGCACGATGGAATGCAGCCGCTTGTCGGAGCCTGGAACGTACAGCCGCCGGCTGTTAGAGTCAAGTTGACCGACGGCGTTGCGTCCGACGTGCTTCAGCGGTCTCTTGAAATCGATACCGCCTGCCTTTGGATCGACCGCGATGAGGTCACTGCCGACCACGAACCATGCCTGTCCGTCGCGGAACAAGGGATGGCACACCGGCAGTCCGCGCGTCGCCAACTGCACGCCGAATCGAAACGCCTGTTTCTCGATATCGACAACGTACAGGTAATTCTGGTTCGTCCGCAGGTACAGATACCTGTCAAAGACGTACATCTGCTCGATACTCTCGCCAGCTCGCATTGGCAGGTTCACCTGCCAGTCAGCTTCCAGTCCCACCGACTCCAGCAGCGCAGTCTCGACCAGCAGGCCGGTATTGGCCGTCGCCCCCGACGCGGCGCCGCACAGAATCGTGATCACAAACAGCATGACATTTCGATACATGGTTGCACTTTGGAACTTCATCACAAAGACCCCTGCCGTTTACCGGATCGCTTCAGGCCAGGCTGACGTAGTCCGCCAGATCGATCCCATTGGCGTTTTCAAAATCCCTCATCTCCTTTATCCGCTCCACATCGTCCCGGATGCGGTTGGTCAGCTTGAATATGTAGGGCTTTCCCGCCAGCCGATTCTTCAGATCGTCCAACATGGCCTCCCAGTCGCCGCCGTAAAGCTGCGCTTTGAGGACCACTAACATTTTGTGTTCCTCATCGAGGCTTCTCACGTACCCGGCCACCGCCGCATCGACCGGCGAATCCTCATGATTTTTTCGGTCTTGGGAAACGTTGGCCATCAGAAACCTCGTTATGTTTATGATAACCGCGCGACGCCCAAAAAGCAATGAAAAACCGCCCTTTTTCGCGGATCGGGCTATCGGAGTCGGCACAAGCCCTATAAACACTACCGAACACAGGCTTTCAGCTAATCGGTCGGCGTTATCCCGGCGAGTCGCCCCATTTTAGCGATAAGCCGGGCCCTGTCCACGTCCATCTTTTCAGTCTGGCGAATATACTCTCCGCCGACGAGGACGCTCTTTGCCCTTGAAACCAGGTCTTCGGCCTCATGTCGGTCCATGGTGTCGAATGTCGTGACATCATAGGTGAGCACGGTCACCAGATTCAGGCTGATTCTGGCAAAGCCCCCTTCCAGAAGAAAGAAGGCGTCCTGCCTGTCGGCGATATCGCGCACCTCCAGAATTCCATTGCCGAGCTTACAAAGCATTGGAGCGTGATTTCGAAGAACTCCCAACATACCGTCGTGAACCGGGAGCATTAGAGAGCCGGCGCGACAGTCCAGCATTTTGCCGTTCGGCGTCAGCAATACGCATCGAAATACACCCGTCGAGATTCGCACCATTGTTTACGTCAACTCCCCGCAAGCGGGTTTCTACTTCTTTTTTCCAGCATCTTCGATCTTACCGATATACATGAACGCCTGTTCGGGCAGGTGGTCCCATTTGCCCTCGCATATCTGGCGACAACTGGCAACCGTCTCGGCGGCGGTTACGTATTTTCCGTCGAGACCCGTGAATTGCTTGGTTACGGTAAACGGCTGCGAGAAGAACCTCTCCAGTCGCCTGGCCCGGGCCACAACCGTCTGATCTGTGGGGCTCAACTCATCAACACCCAGGATCGCCACGATGTCCTGCAGATCACGATATCTCTGGAGATACTCCAGGACCTTTTGTGCGACCTCATAGTGCTGACGGCCGACGACATTCTGGTCGAGGATTCGCGACGTGCTCGCCAGGGGGTCCACTGCCGGGTAAATACCCTTTTCGGCGATCCCTCGGCTCAGAACGATGGACGAATCCAGATGTGTGAATGTCGTCGCCGGGGCGGGATCGGTAAGATCGTCGGCGGGAACGTAGATCGCCTGCACCGAGGTAATCGAACCTGCGGCGCTCGTGGCGGCGATCCGCTCCTGCAACTGACCCATCTCGGTGGCCAAGGTCGGCTGATAGCCCACCGCCGACGGTATTCGACCCAGCATAGCTGAGACTTCCGCGCCTGCCTGACTGAACCGAAATATATTGTCGATAAAAAGCAAGGTTTCGGTGCCGCTTAGTTCGCACAGATACTCTGCCATGGTGAGCCCGGTCAGCGCCACGCGCATCCTCGCACCAGGAGGCTCGTTCATCTGCCCAAAGACCAAACATGTGTTATCCAGCACGCATGCGCCGGTGTTGCCGATCTGCGTTTGCTGCATCTCCAGCCACAGATCGTTGCCCTCACGGGTACGTTCGCCCACGCCTGCGAACACCGAATAGCCACCGTGCTCAGTGGCGATCCGAGCGATCAGCTCCTGGATCATCACCGTCTTGCCAACGCCTGCACCGCCAAACAGCCCGGTCTTTCCACCTTTGACGAAAGGGCAGAGCAAATCGACGACCTTGATGCCCGTCTCGAATATCTCACTCTTGGCCGACAGATCAACGAACTTGGGGGGTGCGCGATGAATGGGCCTGCGCTGCTTGACATCGATCGGCCCACGCCCGTCAATCGGCTCGCCGAGAACGTTGAAAATGCGGCCTAATGTCTCCTTGCCCACTGGCACCTGGAGCGCGTCGCCAACGTCGATGACTTCCATGCCGCGCCGCAGGCCCAGAGTGGACCCCAGCGCCACGGCGCGTACGCGTCCGGCGCCCAGGTGCTGCTGCACCTCGCCGACCAGTTCGAAACTTCGGCCGTCATGATGCCCCACCACTTTGACCGCGTTGAATATGCGCGGCAGTTGATCGCCGAAAAACTCGGCGTCAAAAATGCTGCCGATGACCTGTACGACTCTGCCTTTGTTCATCTTAATGACTCAATTCTTGTGGCGGTTGGACATGCGCCAGAAAATTCATATTTAATGCATAGCCTCCGCGCCGCCAATTATGTCGAGCAGTTCTTCGGTTATCTGGCTCTGCCGGGCACGGTTGTACTGCTTTGTAAGGTCCCTGATCATCTCGCCGGCGTTGTCCGTCGCACTTCGCATGGCGATGACCCTCTGCAGATGCTCGCTCAACGCGGCATCGAGAAAACACCCTGAAATGGCGGTTCGGATAATCATGTTGGCTAACCCATCAAAAAGTTCAGGCGCCGAGGGGCTGAGCAGGAAGTCCTCAAAGGCCAGCTCATACGGCCAGATTACGGTGGCCCGCGTGGTAAGGTCGTCGATAAGTTCCGAAACGGGCAGGACGGTGAGTGTCTGCGCCTTTTGATTAGCTGGGGAGAAGAATCTCGTATAGACCAGGCTAAGACGGCCTATAGCCCCCTTACGGTACTGCGCCGCAAAGTCGTCTGCAACATCTCGCACCTGGGCGACAGTCGGCACTTCGTCGAATTCGTCGTAGATCTTCTCGACCTTGACGCCGCGGGCGGCCAGATGACCGATGATTTTGCTACCGTGCGCGTATACCTTCAGAGTCTTTCCGAATCGTGCGGCCATTTTACGGTGGACATCAAGAAGTTTCAGCACATTGGAATTATATGCCCCGCAAAGACCGCGATTGCTTCCCGTTACGATCACGGCCTGGCAATCGGACTTATTGGCCAACATCAGGGGGTGCTCGATTGTCCGCTCCGCAGCGACCATGAGATACGCCAACTCGGCAAGGGCGTCATAGAAATCAGCGCCTTCGACCCAGCGGCGGTAATACTGGCGATATCGCACGGCACTGACGGTCTCCATGGTATGGGTGACCTTGCCGATGTTCTCGGCGGCCTCGCGACGCTGGAGTATCTGGCGTGTCGCGGCCATCAGTGCTTACCCATTTTCAAGAATACGTCACTCATCACCGTCTATCCCCCGAACGAGAACCTGTATATGGTCTTAAACGCCTCGACGGCGTCCTTCAGTTCGGCAGTAAGGTCCTCGCTCATATCCTGAGTCTGATCGATCTGCTCTATGTACTCCGGGGCTTCCAGCTTCAGCCATTGAAGAAGCTCCTCGATGAAGTGCGAAACAGACGAGATTTCAATGTCATCCAGCATCCCCGCCGAGCCGGCAAGAATGCTGACAACCTGTTCGCCAACGGACAGCGGCGCAAACTGCCTCTGTTTGAGCACCTCCACCATACGATGGCCAAGATCAAGCTGCCTCTGTGCGGCAGGATCCAGTTCAGTGCCCAGGCGTGCGAAATCCTGCATCTCGCGAAAGGCAGCCAGATCAAGCCGCAGCTTGGGGGCGACCTTATACATGGCCGCCGGCTGCGCCTTGCCTCCGACACGACTTACGCTGATGCCCACGTCGATGGCGGGCCGAACGCCGGACAGGAACAACTCACGGTCGAGATAAATCTGGCCATCGGTGATCGATATGATGTTGGTCGGTATGTAGGCGCTGACCTGCCCTTCCAATGTCTCGACGATCGGCAGCGCCGTCAGCGATCCTCCGCCACGCTCGTCTGTTACCTTTGCACTGCGTTCAAGCAGGCGGCTGTGCAGGTAGAAGATATCTCCCGGGTACGCCTCGCGGCCCGGCGGACGACGCAGCAGCAGGCTCAACTCACGGTAGGCAATGGCATGCTTGCTCAAGTCGTCGTAAATGCAGAGCGTATCCATACCGTGCTCGTACATCAGATACTCGGCCAGTGCGGTCCCCGCGTACGGCGCGACAAACTGCATGGCGGCCGAATCCGATGCCGACGCGCTGATGACCATAGTGTGCTCCATCGCCCCGTGGTCCCGCAGTGTCCGCACAACTTCAGCGACCGTCGATTCCTTTTGGCCGATTGCCACATAAACGCAGATTACTTTGCGGCCTATCTGATTAATGATGGTATCAAGCGCCAGTGCCGTTTTGCCGGTCTTGCGGTCGCCGATGATCAACTCGCGCTGTCCCTTGCCGATGGGTATCATGGAGTCAATGCTCTTGATGCCCGTGGCAAGCGGCTCACTGACCGGCCTGCGATCGGCAATGCCCGGCGACGGACTTTCCACAAGGCGGCGGGCTTCGGTCTCGACGGGCGCACCACCGTCAATCGGATTGCACAAAGCGTCCATTACCCGCCCGATCAGTCCGAATCCCACCGGCACCGTCAGTACGGTTCCTGAAGATCGCACCAGCGAAGACTCGACAACCTGCCGGTAGTCACCGTATATGACGGCTCCAACGCTTTCTTCTTCGAGATTGAATACTTCGCCTACGACACCGCCGTCGAACTCCAGCATTTCGCCGGCCATGGCATTGTCCAGGCCGTAAATGCGCGCGATGCCGTCGCCGACCTCGAGGACGCGACCCACACGGGCCACATCAACCTGGCTCTTGTACCGGCTGACCTCCTGCTTGATCAGGGTGCTGATCTCGTTGACATCAAACTTCATCGAATCGTTTCCATCACATTCATACAGGCCGCGCACAACGCCACAGACGTTTTCGCCGTGTTCGCGGCGCGGACCGCGTTAAGACTGGATGCAACCCGCCACAACGGGCTCTGCCGGACAGGAGGCGCATCCCTTCATGGACCACGCCTGCGATTCTTCTCCTTCATCCTGTCCACAATCGTCCTGACTGCATTCTCCAGCGAGGATCGCACAGAGCCGTCGATCATCATGTCGTCTTTGCGGACCACCACGCCGCCAATCAGCGCAGGATCAACCTTTATCGACAGCTTAACCTCGCTCTTGAGAGCTGCCGCCATATCCGCCCTCAACTTCTCAATAAAGGCAGCGTCAGGCTGCTTGGCAACGGTAACTTCCACCGGCTGACGATGATGATACTCGTCAGCAAGCGCCTCGAAGCGATCACTTATGCTCGCCAGAAACCCGATCCGCCCGCGCCTGGCCAGTACGCCCAGAAAATGGATCGTCAGGTCCGACAGACGCCCTTCAAAAATGCGTCTGATGATGGCTATCTTCTCATCGCCCTTGATGATCTCCGAACCCAGCAGCGAAGCGAACTCGGGCTCACGTTTGAGGATCTGGCGCACAACGGCCATCTCTTCCTGAACCGTATTGATTTGTCCGCCCTGCTCGGCAAGATCGAACAGCACTTCGCTGTATATCTCACGGACTATATATCTGCGCGACTGACTCATGCATCCGGTCCGACCGTTTCAAGCCCGCATTTAAACCGCACTACCCGTCCCTGCCCTGCCGTCGCCCGACGCGGCTCGTCCGTCGGTTTCCTGTCGCAGGCGGGCAATGGCCTCATCCACCAGTCTCTGGTGGTCGTCATCTTTCATTGTGCGGCCGAGGATCTCTTCTCCCAACTGCAGGACAATCCCGCCGGCCTGATCCAGGAGTTCCGATTCAGCCTGCCGCCGGGCATGCTCAAGTTCCATTTCCTGCCGGACGCGCAGCGCCTCGCCATCCTGCCTGGCCTCATCAACGATGCGGCGAGCCTCCTTATCCGCCTCCTTGACGCGCATTTCCATGATCTGCCGGCATTCCTTTTCTACTCCGTCCAACTTCCCCTGATATTGTGCAAGGGTCACCTGTGCCTCCTTGCTGGTCTGCTCGGCATCCCGAATCTGCTTTTCAATATAGGTCTCCCTTGCCCTAAGCCCCTCGAGGACCTTCTTCCATGCCAGTTTCCACAGGACCAACAAGAGGACCAGAAAAGCAAGAACAGTCCATATCGCATCACCCAAAGTGCCCGAAAAAGGGCTGAGTTCTTCTTCCGCCTGCGCAGCGCTTGCCTGAACTGCCCCGGAGGCAAACAACAAGACCAACAGTATCGATACAACACTGATCCGCATGGATCGGTCCCCTACCCGGACAGCCGCCACATCGCCAAAAAGCAGATGATCAGGGCAAGGAGCATGCCGCCTTCGATGAGTGCCGAAGCCAGCAGCATCGTAGTAAAGATGCGTCCGCCCGCCTCGGGCTGCCGAGCAATAGCTTCACACGCACAGGAAGCGATCCTGCCGATACCCATCGCGGCACCAAACACAATGATGCCAGCACCTATCACGGCACCGAGGACGCCAAGTACATTCCAGGCGCTCGTTTGAACCGGCTCCGCCGGCACCTGGCCCACCGCGGCAAGAACGCCGCCCATCAACTCCAACATTGTACGCAAACCTCCAATTTCATTACAGATCCCTTGTTAGACAATCAGGTGTCTCAATTAGATCAATGCTCCGGATGAACAGCCAAACCCATGAAAACCGCCGATAGAAAAGTGAATATATACGCCTGCAAGAAAGCTACCAGCAACTCAAGCAGCGACGCGGCTACAACCGCCAGCACCGTCAGCCCCGACACAGCATAGTTCTTGAATATAACTATAAACAGAAACAAAGTCGCGACAAGAATATGGCCCGCGAACATATTGGCAAACAGACGAATGGTCAGCGAGACCGGCTTGACCAGCGCCCCGATAATTTCCATCATGTAGATAAAAGGCGCCATCGGCCAGGGCACCTTTGGAATGAAGTTCTTGACGTAAAGCCCAAACCCCTGCTCGCGGATACCCGCCACGTGGATTGACAGAAACGCCATTAGCGCCAGCGAGGCCACCACCCAGATATTGGCCGTCGCCGCCCCCCCAAAGTGATTCGGCTCGCCCGTCAACAGATAAATCATCTGCGCCAACGGGACCATTCCGAGCAGGTTGAGCGTCAGGATGAAAAAAAACAGCGTCCAAAGAAAACCTACGTGCCTGTCCGTCCTGTCGCCGAGAAACGGCCTGGCAATATCCTCGCGAATAAACATGCAGGTGGCCTCAATGAGCCCTCCGAAACCCCTTCGCACAAGCCCCTTGCCCCGGAGCGTCAAAGGCAGCAAAACCATAAGCAACAGAGCCCCAAGACCCACCATGAACATGTGGTTGCTGAAGACGACGCGACTGCCGAACAGCTCGAAGCTGAACAGTTCTTTTACCACGACTTCTTCGAGCGGGTTCATCGCGGCTAACAATCCGCCGGCTGATTCCAGCATGTCCGCCGTCCTTTATCAATAGCAGGCATGATGCTATTTGGATTCCTTGTAGAACAAGTATACCATGCCAATGAAGCCAATAAAAAAGCCCGCAAGAAGTAAAAACGGGCCCGTACCGAAATACTGATCCAGTTTGTATCCGAAATAGCAGAATACCGCTATGACTGCACAGAACTCGATGCCGGCGCCCATCCACCGCAAACCGCTTCGGACGGCATCCTCATCGCGCCGATTCTTTTCCTCTTGCTCGTTCAATTCGTGCGGCGACTCCAACCAGCAGACGCCTCCCCATCACCGTTTGCCGGCAAGGCTCCTGACCGCAGTCTGTAAACCGGTGCCGGTCGGCGACCCGACTGCCCAATCATCATTCTAATGCCCAGCGATATGGGATATCTTCTGTAATTCCTGCCGAAAAGCAAGTGCAAATTTAAAGGCAAGGCAAATTTGTGATATCCGGCCCTTCGCGTGTAGCGTGCGAGTTCTGGCATGTTGCTTCTGCCCCAGCGCACTACATCCCCAGATCATGGTGTAACCGCAGAGCAAGTCCAGGCACGTACTCAGCTTTTCGCTTGATCCAGGATCAGATCCTTAACCCGCTTGCTGGGCAGATTCAAGGCACCGTACGCGCTGGCCGCAGCACTCCGCAGGTCGGCATCGACAGCGTCGGAACTGATCAGACCATACATCGCATCGATCTGCTCCTCGGTGAGAAGCCTGGCATTGAGTTTGGCAGAGACCGCCAGCGAGCCGAATGCCGCAATCCGCACGGCCTTGCTGTTGCTCTCTGCAAGAGCCATATCCGCTATCGCGCGCTGCGCATCCGGGCTCGAAAGTCGTGCCAGGACCTCGCCGGCAAGCATCTGCATATCTGCACGGCTCTTCCCCGTGGCTGCGATAAGGGCGCCGCGCGCCGCAGACACGTCCACCACGGGGTTGCGGGTGACGGCCAGCTTTAGCATGACCTGGATTGCCCGCAATTCGTACACGTCGGCAATCGGATCGCCAAGTTCCTCGCGACCGCTGTCGTCGATAGCTTCTGCAAGATTCTGGATGATAAGACTGCTGCCCGTGAATCCGGAATTGGGGCCGGCCTGGCCGATGGCAATGGCGGCACTGTATCGCACCATGCGATCCTCGAAACTCAGCGCCTTTACCAGCGGCTGTTCGGTGCCGATGCGGTACAGAAGCGACTTTTCACCGGCGTTGGCAGCCAGCGCCTCGACGAGACCCAGGGACACATACGCATCTTTGTCGCCCAGCGCCCGGTCAAGCGCCTCATGCAGATATTCCGGTCCCGCCGTAGTCGCATACGTCATTGCATCGGCGTGCCCCTGGCCAAAGTACGCAGGCTGAGCTACGCCCGTACCCTCGGCCTTGAAGAATGCCGCCAGCCACAGAGCTATGGCGCTGCCGGTATTCGCATCCGCCTTCAGTGCCCACTCGCATGACCGCATCGCCATGAGTTCGTTGAAGTATTGTTTGTCGACCTCTTGGCGAACGAGTTTGCCCGCCACGGCATCCCAGAACCACACGTTTGCAAAGTCATATTCCGCCGCGGGCGCAACTGATTCGGCGTGGTTGTAGTAGCTCTCGCCAAGCCTGAAGAGTAACTGGGCCGCCGGCGTCCTCAAGGCAGCCGGATCGATCTTCTCGACCGACTTGGCCGCTAATTGACGCAGCAGTTGCGACTCGTCATTCTCCATGACGTACTTAAGATATCCCGCCGATTGCAGGTAGCCGATCTCGCCCAAGGCCTTGATGATCTCGGCTTTCACACCAACGTTGTTCATTTGCAGGGCGGCGACCAGCGGGCGAATGGCGTCGCGACCAATCTTGGGAAGGGCTCCGGTGATGTTGGCAAACTCGCTCTTTCGATCCGGATCGGCCATTGCGTCCAGCATGTACGGGATCGCATACTCGCCGGCGTTTTTCAGGCGCTGTTCAGCAGCAATACGCCCCCGGATAGTTGTGCTCAGCCGCTTGATTTCCTGAATAATGATTCGGGGGTCGGTGCGCCGAAGAAACCGCCCCTGCTCAATGATTTCCAGTATTTTGCCGCTGACGACCTTGAGCTCTTCGCTTGCGGCATGCATCTTAAGCAGTATCTGATAGCCGTTGGGATTGGATTCGGACAGAGCCAGAAGCTCCAGCGGATCGGGCGAACCGTCAACAATGGCCTGTGCATACCCTGCAGCCAGGTCCAGCCGGCCTATCGCCGTATAATGCAAAAAGTCGTCCCAATTGTTCTTGAGGCTCTGGCCGAAGCCGACTTGCGCCAAACAAACAACCACCGCCAGGAATGCAATCACACCCTTTTTCACAAACATAGAAAAACTCCCAAAACAGTCTTATCCTGACAACAGAGCCGTACTGATGCACAGCGGGTCAGAACGTCAACCCTCTTTCCTGAGAACCCTGCAATTCCCTATTACCCATTATAGTTTTCATACCTCAGTTGTCAATTAAAAACCCTTGCCCAGAGCCTTTTGCGGCGGTTTTTTTCAGGCATAGAGGCCGTTTTTTTCGATATAATCCAACACCTTCGGAGACAAAAGTCCGGTAACGTCCTCACCTGTGGCCAATCGCCGCCTTATTTCGCTGCTGCTGATATCCACAGGCGGCGTTTCGAGCACACTCTCCCGGAGTCTTGCTGCTCTTGCCGTGCCCAGCGATTCCAGACCCTCCAGTTCCGGCGGCGGGTACCCCCCCCGCCGCATGATGCACAGTGTGCACGCGTCAAGCAGTTCACTCACCCGATGCCATTTGGGAAGGTCTCTGGCCATGTCGGCGCCGATGAGCCAGTACAACTTTGCGTCGGAGCCCAAGCGCCTGCGAAATCCCAGCACGGTGTCGAGCGTATAGCTTGGCCCTTCACGACGCAATTCGCAGTCACTCACCTCGAAGCGATTGCAGTCGGCAGCGGCAAGGCGCAGCATAGCAAGACGATCTTCGCCGGAAGCTACAGGATTCTCTCTCTTGTGAGGCGAACGTCTTGCGGGAACGAAGACGACCTTGTCAGCGTCAAGACGCTCGGCAGCGAATGCGGCAACCGCTGTATGTCCCAAATGTACGGGATCGAACGTGCCGCCGAACAGTACGACGCGATGTCTCATGAAACACCGAAGGAAAATCACAGAACCTTGTTTGTTTGCGAGCAGATATTATCGTACGCACACACGTTTTCACATCTTATGAAAAAATATTTTCAACAATCGCAACGCTTCACTCGCATTCGAATATCACCGCCGCCGAGGTGACGCCGCATGATGCTCCAAACAGATCAGACAAAAAAGCCGCAACTCTGAAAATCCAGTATATTGCATTCAAACCTATGTTTCAAGCAAGTTTGAAGATTCGCACCGGTAAGGCAAATCGTCGCCGCACTGCTCTTCTGTCGAAAAACAGACAGCGAGTACATGTTGCATCTATCGCCACGAGGATGGCAACACACCGTGAAAAACCAAAAAAAATGAATTATTTTTCTGGCGTTTGACGATAAACATGTGTACTTACGAAATTTATGAATTTGTCTTTTCATACGTTGATGTTTTATTTGCCGAACGCCGAAAGGAGGTGACAAGACTATGGCAAAGAAGAAAAAAGCTGCGACGAAGAAAGCGAACAAGAAAGTAGCGAAGAAGAAAGCCACTAAGAAGGCGGCACCGAAAGCGAAGAAGAAAGCCAAGAAGAAAAAATAGGTAAAGGCTTCTGCCTCGGCTTTCGAGCCGGGGGCGAACGGGCAATGCCCGTTCGCGTGCTGGATTTAGCTGGTAGTACTCGCTAAAAAAATAAAGTTAT
>JAWLHD010000007.1:0-27044 GCA_041690555.1 Anaerohalosphaeraceae bacterium | reverse complement strand
CTGCCGACGGAGGCGGAATGGGAGTATGCGTGTCGAGCGTGCACTGAGACGGCGTATTACACCGGGGATGCGCTGCCGGAGGCTTGGCACAGGAACCAGAAGGAGCTTTGGTCGCCGGTACCTGTGAAGCTTACCGTTGGGCAGACACCTGCCAACGCCTGGGGGGTGCATGACATGCACGGCAACGTGGAGGAATGGTGCAGCGACTGGTACGGACCCTATGAGGCAGGCGAGCAGACGGATCCGGTGGGACGGTTAAGGGGTGATTTCAAGGTGAGCCGCGGGGGCAGCCACAGCACGGTGGTGCAGTACCTTCGGTCGGCGAATCGGATGGCGACTCTGCCGGAGGACAAGCACTGGCTGATCGGGTTTCGGGTTGTGGTTGGAGAGGAGCCGTCGACGACTGCCCTGGGGGAAGTTGAGAAGCCCCTCTGGGCGAGGGGCGTGGCACAACGGGAGTGTAACTGGACCGATTCGGTTAAGAAGGAAGCTCATTTCTTCGGGCCGGTCGAGTTCGTGAAGATTCCGGCGGGCTCCAACGGGCCGATGTTCAGCCGGCACAACCATTGTCCGGCGATAACGGGGTGTCCGAACGGGGACCTGCTGGCGGTGTGGTACTCGACGAATACGGAGCCGGGGCGGGAGTTGACCGTTTTGGCGAGCCGCCTTCGGCACGGCAGCAGCGAGTGGGAGCCGGCGTCGGTGTTCTGGGATGTGCCGGATCGCAATGATCATGGTAATGAGGTCTGGTGGGACGGGAAGGATACACTTTACCACTTCAACGGCCTGGGTACGGATGCAACCTGGCACAAGCTTGCGCTTGTGATGCGGACGAGCAACGACAACGGGGCGACATGGTCGGCGGCGAGGCTGATCAATCCGGAGCACTGGCTTCGCAACCAGGTGATATCGGGTGCGATCCGTGCGGCGGGCGGCGAGCTTATCGTCAAATGCGACGCGGTAACCGGCGGCAACGGGGGCACGGCTCTGCACATCAGCAATGACGGCGGTGCGACGTGGGTGGATCACGGACGCGGGCGGGCGGCGCCGAAGTTTGCGGAGGGACAAACGGGGGCGTGGATCGCGGGCATCCACGCGGGGCTTGTTCAATTGGCCGACGGCAGTTTGATGGCGCTGGGGCGCGGCGATACGATCAAAGGGGCTATGCCGATGAGCATCTCGAAGGACATGGGGCGGACGTGGACATACAGCGCAAGCGAGTTTTCGCCGATCGGCGGCGGACAGCGGCTGGTGCTGATGCGGCTTAGAGAAGGTCCGATTCTACTGGTGAGTTTTACCGATCCTTCGGGTATGCTCAACAATCCGAAAGGGATGGCGATGCGCGACGCTTCGGGCAAGATGCGGCAGGCGTTCGGGATGTTTGCGGCGTTATCTTTGGACGATGGCCGGACCTGGCCGATCAGAAGGCTGGTGACGCCGGGCGGACGAGGTACGACTATGGACGGCGGCGCGTGGACGCGGACGTTTACTCTCGACGAGACACATGCGGAGCCTCGTGGTTATCTTGCAGCGACCCAGACTCCCGACGGCATGATCCACCTGATAAGCAGCAAATTGTATTACCGGTTCAACATGACCTGGCTTGGGGAGCCTGCCGGCATGGGAAGTGAATCCTTGTTCCAGGGGCTTGCGGTCATGGGGTCGTATGAGGAACCCGCCACGACCGGGGCGGCGGAGGTGCGGAGGAAGAGGTAGTACAGCTTGCCTTCCTGGTAGGTGTGGCCAGCACGGCGTCCGGCTTCGTCACCGATGCCCATGTAGACGTCGCATCGACCCGGAGCACGAATGGCGCCGCCGGTGTCCTGGTCGAGGACGAAGCCTGTAAACTTGCGCTGGAGGATGGAACCGCTGGAGACGCTCGGCAGGTCGGTGGAGAGAAATGCAATTGACGCCCTTGGGTAGATCGATTTATCGGTTGCGATGGTGCGCATAGTGGTGACGGGCTCGTTGAGGCTTCCGCGGGGTTCGCCCTGGCTCATCTGGAAGAAGACGAATCGCGGATTCTGGGCAATGTATTGCTCGGCAGCGCCTGGATTCGCCTTGAAGTATTCGATCATGGCCTTGAGGCTCAACTGATCGGATCTCATGACGCCGTCGCTGACCATTTTTCGAGCTATGCTCCTGTATTCATGGCCGTTGTTGGCGGCGTAGCCGACGGTAATCACGCGGCCGTCGGGCAGGCGAATCTTTGCGGATCCCTGGACGTGTGCGACGTACACCTCAAAAGGGTCACTGAGCCAGACTAGTTCCTGACCGATCAGTTCTCCAGAGGTCATCAGTTGGCTTCGCGAGGGGTATTGCACAAACGTGCCGCCGGCACCGCGTCTGCCGAGTATGGTCCCGTCGTCGGCTTTGGCCAGGTCGGCGGGCTGCTTGTGCAACGGGTGCTGGAATCGGCCTGTGCGGGTTAGAGAACCTTCGAAGATGGGCGTGTAATAGCCTGTGAAGAGTACGGTTCCGCGGCTATCGCAGCCGACACTGATATAGACGTCGAACGTGTCCCTGATGCGGGCGGCAAGCTCACGACCCATCAGACCGCTGTCGAGCATGTCGGCAAATGCCTGGAGGCTGGCAGTGGCGTGCTCATGTGTGATATTGCCGTAAGGGAAGAACTGTCTGCTGGAGGGCTTGCTCATATAGCTGAGACTGCGTCCGATGGCCTGGCGCAGGTCGGTGATCTCGTAACAGGCGAATGTGAAATCGGGAATCATGGCGGGGTCTGTGATCTTTCGCAGGGCCAGCTCGCCGGGCGGCAGCGGACGATCATAGTCAATAGCAGCCGTCGGGGCAGGTTCAGGCGTACGACAGCCGCCGAACAAGATGACCGCCAGCAAAATTGCTGAGATGCGAAATTCCTTTTTCATAGTCAGACTCCCTCTATGGCACAAATCCTTTAAAGCATAAGAGCCCCATCCATCAGAGGCCTCTTCCCCCGGCAGTGTAATTATGCTGATCCAGGTGAATTTGTCAAGAGGCGGCGGCAGTTGTGCATGATTGCGGTCCGGAGGCGCCTCGTGCGGTATAGAGGAGCGTGTGTTCGCACGGAAGCCCCTGCAGACGGGGAGCATTTCCCATGATTCGGCGGCGTCGCTGCCAGCGTGCGATCTCCAGTGGGCCTGAGGGTGGACGAAGGGTGCCATCGGCGGCCTTTTCGCGGTGGAATAGTCGCAGCGAATGGACGGGACCGTCGGTCGAATCGAAGAGGCGTTCTCTGCCTACGACTTGCAGACCAAAAGTGGCGGCATTTGCGGCAAAGGCGGTGTTCTGCCACAGTTGGAAGCTGCTGGCGGTGATGTCGTCAGTGACGTCGGCGAGCGAATCGAGCAGATCAAACGTGGCGTCGAGGTCGGCTTCGCGGGATGCAGGGAGGCCGAAATCATCATCAGCAGGTTGGAGATGCCGGCCTGGGCGGCGCTTCGTATGACCCGGTGTATTGTCTCGACGTTTGTTCCCTTTGCACAGAGGTCAAGAAGCCGCTGCGAACCGCTCTCGACGCCCCAACTGATCCACCGGCAGCCGGCTTCATAGAGGCGTCGACACACTTCGGGCGTATAAGATTCGGTCGGCCTGCCCATGATGTGGTAGGCGATGTCGAGTCGGCGGGCGACGATCTCGTCGGCGAGAAGGTTCATGTCGTCGGCGTCGACGTACTGGTCGGCGAAGTAGAAATGGCGGACGCCTTTGGAAACGTTGAGCCTTTCGAGATGATCGACGAAGGGGGCGACCTGCCGCTTGCGATAGCCGCTGTAGGAGAAATTGTGTGCACAGAAGCGGCACTTGCGCCACATGCAGCCGCGTGAAAAGATCACCGACAGCACCGGGGTCGGATTGAAGTATGCGGGGAGATCGACGTCTTCGAAGGAGGGTATCGGGATCTCGGTGAGGCTGAGCGTGTCGGGCTTTCGATTGGTAAGGATGCGGCCTGTTCCGCGATACGACAGGCCGGGGATGCGTTCGAAGGTTTCATCGCGGCAGAGCATCCGCAGTGCAATTTCGCCCTCGCCGGCGACGACGGCGTCGACGAAGGGACATGCGTGCAGTATTTCGGCCGGGTTGAGGATCGAGGCAGTGGCGCCGCCGATTACAATCCGCCGTTCGGGGCCTTTGGACCGATTCCACAGGTGACGGATGTACCTTGCCACAGCAAGCGAGACAACCACCTGTCTGGGGTACATTATGGAAAAGCCGATCAGGTCGGGATCATTGCGGAGGATCAGCCCCGCCCAATGCTGCATGAGGTCCCTGAGATCAGGGGCAAGCACGTCTTTTTCCAGGTACTGTCGGCATGCGTCAAGGCGCCCGGTGAGCCGGTCGGAGATGTCCGCCATGACCTCCTGATGCAACTGGTATTGCGGACGGTCGTAGAAATCGCCGGCGCGGCCCTGCATGAAATCTCGGCAGGCGCGTCCGCGCTGGTCGCTGTCGGCAAGCAGGCGCCAGGTGGTTAGATTCAAATCGACCATTTCAATGTTCGCGGCAGATTCCGTGTGGCGGATATACTCGGCAAGCGTTGCGATGCCAAGAGGAGTATACGTGGGATTGGCCGGGGGGGCGAAAACAAGCACAGTTTTCATAGGCTGCTTTGTAGACCTTACAGTTGTACGCTCTGCGATGCATTACAAAAAGGCGGATTCTACCAATTCCCTCGGGGCGAAGGCAAGAGTTGAGATACGCTTGCCGGGCAAGATTTCTGGAATTTCAGCAAGTTATCAGCCTGGCGTCGACGACCCTGTTGTCATCAATTTCTATAACGGCGCAGCGACCCTGGCGAAACGGGCCGGGGTTGAGAAGCAGCGTGGCGCCAAGCATGTCGGTGGCGACTGCCTCGTGAATGTGACCACTGACGGCGAGAATCGGCCGCGTCTCGAGGATGAATTGTCGAATCGCCCTGCTGCCGGTGTGGCGGCTTTCGAGGCCGTCAACAGCGGTTCCCCAGGCGGGCTGATGACTGACGAATACAAAGGCGCCTGCGGCGGCAACGGCTGCTTTGAGTTGTTCAAGTCTTGCTGAAAGGACACCCTCGGCCGATTCATTGGGCGTGGCGCCCGGGCACGGCAGCGAACCTCCCAGGCCTGCAAAGGCAAGCCCGCGCACAGTCTTGCAGCAGTGGTCGAGGCTGATCTGGCAGGCATCGAGGTACTCTTCGACGGCGGGCAGGTCGCAGTTGCCGTGCACGGCGAGGATGTTGGGGTTGTGGGCCTCAAGGGCACTTATTACCCTGTTTGCCTGCGACTGCGCACCGAAGTTGGTGATATCGCCCGCCAGGAGCACTATATCGGCGGCGGCGAGGTCGGCTGCTATGCCATCGAGGTAATCAAGACAGCCGTGAATGTCCGCCAAGGCAATTATCTTCATGTATTCTCCGGTTCTTGTGCGATTTGAACCCCCCTCTACAGATATTATTACGGTCAAACCCGGCATTATAGGCGAACAAGGCAAAGGGTCAAATGAGAATTGTTTTGAAATGGGGCCGGGTGATGGCGTATACTATGGTTTTTTGACGTAATTAAAGTTTTTTCGAGTAAGGAAGTTCGCAATGATAGTGGTTATGAAACCCGGGTCCACCAATGAACAGGTTCAGCACGTGGTGGAACTGGTTCGGGAATATGGTCTGAAGGAGCACATCATCTACGGGACCGACCGGACGGTTGTGGCGTGCATCGGCGACAAGCGGGGCGTTGACAAAGGGGCCATTGAAAACGCACCGATGGTCGAGAAGGTCGTGCCGATCCTGGCGCCATACAAGATGGCGTCTTTAGAGGTCAAGAAGGATAGAACTCAGATTCCTGTTGGGCCGTCGGGCTTTATGATCGGGGGAAGGAAAGTCGGCGTTGTGGCGGGGCCTTGTTCGGTGGAGAATCGCGACGGTCTGCTGAAGACGGCGGAGGCGGTCAGAGAGGCCGGCTGTATAGGTATCCGCGGAGGGGCTTATAAGCCGCGGACGAGTCCGTACAGTTTTCAGGGATTGGGTGAAGAAGGGCTGAAGATTCTGGCTGAGGCAAGGGAAGGTACGGGGCTTGCGGTTTTCACTGAAGTGATCGGAGTGGAGCACGTCAATGTTGTTGCCGAGTACGCCGACGTCCTGCAGATCGGGGCGCGCAACATGCAGCATTACCCGCTGCTGGAGGCGGTGGGTAAGGCGGGCAAGCCGGTGCTTCTGAAGCGTGGCCTGGCGGCGCGGCTGGATGAGTTCCTGCTGGCGGCGGAGTACATCATTAACGCTGGCAACAGTCAGGTGATTCTCTGCGAGCGCGGCATAAGGACTTTTGAGGAATACGTTCGCAACACGCTTTGCCTGAGTGCAGTCGCCGAGCTTAACGACAAGACGCACCTGCCGGTAGTGATCGATCCATCGCACGGTACGGGTCATGCGCACCTGGTTCCTGCAATGAGCCAGGCGGCGGTTGCGGCGGGAGCGGACGCCCTTTTGATCGAGTGCCACCCTGATCCGGAGCACGCGGCCTCGGACGGGGCTCAGTCTATTACGCCGGACGTGCTGGCCGGGCTGATGGACAGGCTGCGGCGTATTGCGCAGGCGATAGATCGCGACGTATGAAGGCGGCAGATCAGTCGATTCTGATTTTCACGTCGAGGTAGCGAACACCCCATTCGAGGGCTTCGGCGTGGGTGTTGAAGAACACGTCCAGGCGGTTTCCCTTGATTGCGCCTCCGCGGTCGAGGACTTTCACGGTTCTGTCGCCGTGGTAGCCTGGTATGATCATTTGGGTGCCGAATGCATATTGCCGGTCGGCGGCGACGAATCGGTCACCGTAGGCAATGCGGTGGCCGTTGGCGGTTATGCCGTCGGCGTACTGACCGCAGCACTTGGCGCACGGGCAGTAGGCGGTGACTCTCATGTGAACCGTTTTCCACTGCGGCGACGGGTCAGAGATGTCGTCGGCTGCTGCGCTGGACATACAGAGAGCGGCCGCGGCAAGCATGGCAATCAAGTGCAGCGTCAGAGTGCGCGCGCGGCGCGGCTGTTTTTTGGTGCGACTGGCATGCGTCGTTGCGTGATTCATGGTACCCCCAAATCTGAAATTGGCTGGACTGCGCGCATCGGCACACCTCGGCCGACAAAGGCATCGTCCACACTGAAAGATCAGTCAATTATGCGTCCGTGCAGACACTTGAATCCCTAAGGCAGGACCCTCATCCTGAGCAGGTTATGGTAGGAAGTAGGCTCCGATATGTCAAGCGGAAACGGCGGGGATGCGGGTCGGACGCCCCATATAATATATGTTTTGAGGCCAGTCAAAACAGGTTTGCATTTTTTTTTGGGTCATGCCGGAATAGGCGAAGTTTTCGGGGGTCCGATTTTGCGGAGAGTGAGAATTGCAGCCGCGGAGTCCCATAAAAGCGTCAACTGCGACTCGCCGGCGTTTGACAAAGCGGCCGGTGCAGGATACGATGGGCCTGGCTGAACAGGTAGAAATCCAGTTTTTCGGAGGTTCGGGCAATGTCGAAGGTGATCGGCGGTGTGCTGGTTTTGTGTTTTCTGGTCGAGTTGTGCGGAGCGGCAACGCTGTATGTCGCGCCGAACGGTGATGATGCATGGTCGGGGCAGATCGCGCGGCCAAACGCCGCGAAAACGGATGGGCCGCTGGCATCGCTCGGCGGAGCTCGCGATGCGGCTCGGAAACTGCGGGCGGGCACCTCGGCTGACGGACCGGTGCGCGTGATTGTTGCCGCAGGCGAGTATGCTCTGGGCGAGCCGCTTGTTTTAGGGCCGGCGGACAGCGGCGCAGTCTACGAGGCGGAGAGGGGCGCCAATCCGGTATTCAGCGGTGGTCGGCGGATCAGCGGCTGGCGAAGGGGCGCGGACGGCGTATGGCAGGTCAGAATCCCGGAGGCAGCGGACGGCAAGTGGTACTTTGAGCAGCTTTTTGTGAACGGTCGTCGTGCGACGCGCGCCCGGACTCCGAACGAATTCTACTTTCACATGCTGGGCGTCAAGGAGGAGCAGCTCACGTCGCCGGGGCGGCACGGGGCGACTCACAAGCAGACGGTCAAGGTTCGACCGCAGGATTTGGCTGTTCTGGCGGAACTGACAGACGGGGAACTGGCCGACGTCAACATGCAGATCTATCACAAATGGGACAACACGCGGCGATTTGTTAATGAGATTGATGCTGCACGCAGCGAGATCATTTTGTTCGGCCAGCGGATGAAGCCGTGGAACAACTGGCACAAGGGCATTCGCTTTCATCTGGAGAACTTCAAGTCGGCATTGGACGCCGAGGGTGAGTGGTTCCTGGGCCGGGATGGCGTCTTGTATTACAAGCCGCTGCCCGGTGAGAACATGCGGACGGCGGAGGTGTATGCTCCGGTCATTGACAAGTTCGTCCTGTTTGAGGGCGACGCGGCGGCGGGTCAATATGTGGGAAACATCACACTTAAGGGCTTGACGTTCCGTCATGCCGAGTGGGCAATGCCGCCGGGCGGCTTCGAGGCTTCACAGGCGGCAAGCCCGATCGACGCGGTTGTGATGGCGGACGGGGCGCGCAATGTGACGATCAGCGACTGTGAGATCGGCCACTTCGGGCGTTATGGAGTATGGTTTCGCAAAGGCTGCTCGGATTGCAGTCTGGTGAGATCGTACATACATGACTTCGGCGCAGGCGGCGTTCGCATCGGGGAGACCGGCATAGCTTCAAATGAGGCGGAGCGGACCGGACGCATCACCGTCGACAACAACATTATTCGCTCGGGCGGGCGCATATTCCCATGCGCCGTCGGCGTGTGGATCGGCCACAGCGCAGACAACGTCGTAACCCACAACGACATAGGCGACCTTTTTTACACCGGCATATCCGTCGGCTGGCGATGGGGCTACTCCAACTCATTGGCCAAACGCAACAGGATCGACTTCAATCATATACACCACCTGGGCTACGGCGTGCTCTGCGACATGGGCGGCGTTTACACATTGGGACCATCCGACGGCACGACGGTCAACAACAACGTCATCCACGACGTCTGGTCGTATACCTACGGCGGCTGGGGCCTATACACAGACGAGGGCAGCACCGCAATCGAGATGGCCAACAACCTCGTCTACCGGGTGAAGACCGGCTGCTTCCACCAGCACTACGGCAAGGAAAACGTGATCCGCAACAACATCATGGCGTTCAGCAATCTCTACCAGGTTCAGGCCACGCGCATCGAAGATCATCTTTCGTTCAGCTTCAAGAACAACATCGTTTACTATGAGTCAGGCGTCTGCCTGAGCGGCCCGTGGACGCGGATAAGGGTCGACATGGACAACAACTGCTACTGGCGCACTTCAGGTGCGGTGGACTTCGCAGGGCTGTCGCTTGAAGATTGGCAAAAGGCGGGTCGCGACGCACATTCGATCATCGCAGATCCCGGATTCGAGGACGCGGAGAACCTGGACTTTCGCCTTAAAAGCGACTCTGCCGCCCTGAAGGTGGGATTTGAGCCGTTTGATTTCAGCAAGGCGGGCGTCTATGGTTCGGCGCAGTGGAAGCGCAAGGCTGCGGATTTCGTGTATCCTGAGTTGAAGATTGCTCCAGAGCCGCCGCCGGTGGACATAGTTGACGACTTCGAGGACACGGCCGTCGGGCGGCAGCCGACCGAAGCACAGGTCCACGTTGAGGGCAAGGGTGACGTTATAGCGGTCAGCGATGAAACGGCGGCGGCTGGAAGACACAGCCTGAAAATCGCCGATGCGGAAGGACTTCAGCAGGCGTTCAATCCGCACGTCGTCTACCCGGTCAACTACAAGGAGGGCGCGGTAAGTACGCAGTTCGATCTTCGCGTCGGCGAAGGCGTGAACCTTGGCTTCGAATGGCGAGACTGGAGCAGCAATCCCTATCGCACCGGACCGAGTTTCAGCATTCAGGACGGCAAACTCAGAGTCCGAGGCGCGGCGTTGATGGACGTGCCTGTTGACACATGGTTCAACGTCGAGATAAGCGCTCCCATCGGCGACAAGGCAGGCAAGTGGCGACTGGCGGTGACCCTGCCATTACAGCCAGCGCAGGTGTTCGACAATCTCGATCATGGAGCGACCAAATTCGACAAGGTGACATGGGTCGGCTTCATGAGCCACGCACGGAAGGAAACAGTTTTCTATCTGGACAACCTGAACATCAAGAACGTGCGTTAGCGGTCTGTAAATAGTACTATCGGTCGGCGATCCACTCGTTTAGAGCGGTCAGCAGATACAGCCTGCACTTCGACCAAGGCGTCAGGCTACGTCGTATCGGCCGCAGAAATCGGCGCGCGGGGTCGAAAGTTTTCGGCGAAAGCGTTTGCCTAGTTCGCAAAATGCACTATAATATCGGGTCGTCGCGCGGCACGGCATTTGGTCTGTGAACGTTGCACACCGGTTGTGGAGCGACCCAGATACTCAATTAACAGTTTGCGAGGATGATTCTATGGCTACAGTCGAAGAACGTGTCAAAGCAGTAACCGCCCGTGTCCTGAAAGTGGACCCAAAACAGATCAAGCCGGAGCACAGCTTCACCGTCGATCTTGGTGCGTCGAGCGTTCAATCCGTGGAGCTGGTCGCCTCTTTCGAGGAGGAGTTCGGGATCGAGATGGAAGAGGACGCGGCTCTGTCGGTTCAGAACGTCGGCGATGCTGTCGGTTTCATCGCCAACGTCTGCCGTGAACAAGGCGTGGACATTGAAGAGTAGCCGCAAGCTGCAAGAAATATGAAAGGACCCGTGATGGATAAAGCGCGTAAAAAACATCCGCTCGTTGACGCGGAAAGACCGAACCTTCTTGAAGATACCTTTCCCTATGTTCTTCCGCCTCTGATTCGCTTCTCGAAGTCGCCGGTTGTCGAATACATCGACGGTCAGGCAGTGGAGTTCGACGTTGCCGGCGTGAAGGACAGGGACATCGTGATCACCGACACGACATTTCGCGACGGTCAGCAGGCGAGGCCGCCGTATACCATAGATCAGATGGTTCACATCTACGATCAACTGGCGCGTCTGGGCGGTCCGAACGGCGTAATACGCCAGACCGAATTTTTCCTTTACACCAAGAACGACCGTGAGACGCTGGATCGCTGTCGGGCGCTGGGGCACAAATATCCGGAATGCACGGGCTGGATTCGTGCGGTCAAGGGCGACTTCCGGCTGGTGAAGGAGGCCGGGCTGAAGGAAACCGGCATGCTGACAAGCTGCTCGGATTATCACGTCTTCCAGAAGCTGCGTTTCCGCAGCCGGGCGGAGTGCATCGACAGCTACTGCGAAGTTGTGGATGCGGCCTTGGAGGCGGGTGTTCGTCCTCGGTGCCACCTTGAAGACATCACCCGCGCGGACATAGATGGTTTCGTGCTGCCGTTTGTGGACCGTCTCATGGAGATGAGCAGCCAGGCGCCGGAGGACCAGTCGGTCAAGATACGTCTTTGCGACACATTAGGCTACGGCGTCTGCTATCCGGGGGTGGAATTGCCTCGAAGCGTGCCGAAACTGATCTACAAGTTGAATCGCGAGTGCGGCGTACCGAGCGAGCGTCTGGAATGGCATGGACACAATGATTTTCACCGGGTTCACGCGAACGCGTCCACGGCGTGGCTGTACGGCTGCGGGGCAGCCAATGCGACGCTGTTCGGCTTCGGCGAGCGGACGGGTAATCCGCCGTTGGAAAGCGCGATAATCGAATACATCTCGCTTAAGGGCGACACTTGCGGCATCGATACGCTGGCGATCAGCGACCTGGCCGACTATATGCGGTCAATCGGTCTGCCGATCCCGGACAACTATCCGTTTGCGGGTCGGGCGTTCAACACGACTCGTGCCGGGATTCACGCCGACGGTCTGCGCCGCGACGAGCAGATATACAACATTTTCGATACCGCCCTGCTGCTGGGCAGGCCTCCGCGAGTAGCAATCACCGACAAGAGCGGCACGGACGGCGTGGTCCACTGGGTCAACGAGTTCTTCGGCCTCAAGGGCGACGACCGGATCAATAAGATCCGCCTGCACAAGCTGGCACGGTGGGTCATCGACCAGTACGAGGAACACGGCAGGCTCACTACCATCAGCGACGAGGAACTCGAAGTCAAGACGAAGGAACTCCTGCCCGACTACTGGGAGAAATACAAAGCAGTCAAATAAGGTGGCTCGCAGAGTGAATATCGGGCCGCCGGAGAATGCTTCTCCGTCGGCCCGTTTCATTTGGCGAACATCAGTACTGCCTTTGCGATGCCTTACAGCCCGGCGACCTGCCAGCCACTGCGATACCTTCGGCGAATGAGGCGGTTGGCTTCGCCGCTGTTTGTGAATCTCACGGCATTTGCATCCCACTGGAGCTTTGCTCCCTGCGTTCGGACGGCGATGGTGGCCAGCAAGACAGCTTCGGTGAGCGGCCCGGCGTAATCGAAGCCCGCGTGCGTCTGTCCCTTGCCCATGCAGGCGTCGACCCACTGGTGATAGTGGTCGACATGGCCGAGGTCTTTGGGACGGGGGTATCCTTTGAACTTCTCCAGCGGGTAGAGTTGCGGACCGGCCCAGTGGGGCAGCACCATCACGCCTTCCGTGCCGATGATCAGTGAGCCGGAACGGGGCAGGTTGTACCCTTCCGGCATTTGGGCCAATTCCGCCGGGGGCTGCTTGCCATCATACCACGTGGCATTGATTGTGGCGCCTTCGGTGTACTTAGAGCCTTTCATCTCAAAACGAACCACGTTCCAGGCAGGCCATGTTTCGCTGTTCAGTTCGGCGGTCTCGGCGGCGACGCTGAGGACCGCTCCGGGAGTAATCGCCGTGAAGACCGGGTCGAAGATGTGACATGCGAAATCGCCCAAGACGCCCGTGCCGAAATCCTGCCAGCCTCGCCATTTTGCGGGATGATACACATCTGCCTTGTAGGGCCGCACAGGGGCGACGCCAAGCCATTGATCCCAAAGCAGGGTAGAGGGCACAGGATCGCTGCCTTCCGGCCGCCCGCCGCGCGGCCAGGGCGTGCCGCCCTGCCAACTATGCCACTCCCTGACCTTGCCGATGGCGCCCTGCTGAATAAGGATCACCGCCATGCGATAAGTAACGTCGGCGTGGATCTGGATGCCCATCTGCGTGACGACGTTTTTTTGCCTGGCGGCAAGGGTTAGCTGCCGAGCCTCGTTGACCGCATGGGTCAGGGGCTTCTGGCAGTAGACGTGCTTGCCGGCAGCGATAGCGGTCATTGCGATGGGGGCGTGCATGTGGTCGGGCGTAGTCACGTTAACGCTGTCGATGGCGCCGGCTTCCTTTGCGAGCAGTTCGCGCCAGTCACGGTATTTCTTCGCCTGGGGGAACTTTTCGGCGGCGCGGTTGAGACTGTTCTCGTCCACGTCGCAGATGGCGGCAATACGGACTCCGGTATGACTGGCGATCGAATTGATATCCGACCATCCCATGCCGCCGACGCCGATGGCGGCATGGTTGAGTTTTCCGTTAGCGGACTGCGCGAGGCTGAGCCTCGGGAGGATCAAGGGCGCGGCCAACGCGGCGGCGCCGGTTTTCATGAATTGACGTCGAGTACTTCTCTTGTGCATGGGATACTCCTTAAGGTTTTCTGGTAATGCCTTTGCCAAGCCGCGGCACGACCTGTGTCGCTTCAGGATTGGCGTAGTTGAACACGGTGAAGCCGCCGGTCTTGTGCTTTCTTGTGATATGAATCTGCTCGATGAGCTTTACTACGTCGGTGCGGTCGGGCCAGACGCTCAGGCCGATGCCGGGATAGCACGGCACGCCGTGGGTCCATTCCTGCTGGTTGACAATCGTGCGTTCGAACAGCGAATTGGACGCGGTGTAGTTCATTGGACAAACGAAGTCGAGCCAGCCCTTCTCGCACCACATTTTCCAGTCCTGGGCGATACCGTCGCGGTCGGTGGGCCAGTTGCGAAAGACGGCGGCGGACACCTTGATCCCTGGGCGGACCTTTTTCGCCTGCTCGGCAACGGCGGATACCACGGCGTTGATCTGCTCGCGGCGAAACACAAGCCACTGTTCCTTCAGGTCGTCGTTCCTTCGCACATCGGCGGGCCAGTTTTCGATGCTGCGATTGATCGCCTTCTCGAAACGTTCGCGGCAACCGTCGCAGAAGCAGCCCTCCGGCCCGGGGTAGCGGATGTAGTCAAAGTGAATGCCATCCACGGCGTATTTGCGAGCGACCTCGACCATCGAATCGATCTCGAGCTGCCGGTTTTCGAGGTGCGACGGACAAAGCCACCGCTCATTTTCCGTGCCGTCGAAGGATCGCTGTGTCCTGCCCTGCTTTTTCATGTCTGCCATGAATTCCTTCGGAGACGCCCAACCCATGTTGTAATTGACCTTCCAGACGTGGCATTGTACGCGGTACTTTTTGCAGGCGTCCAGACATAAGGCGATCTGATCGCCCCGATCCTTGACGCTTTCGGAGGTCGGCAGTGTCTGGCTCGGGTAAAACGCGACACCGGCCCATAGCATGTTGGGCAGGATCGCCGTGAAACCGTTGTCTGCAAGGATACTGATCGCCTCTTCCCACGTGCGACCGTCGAGGCCGAAGGCGCTGTGGCACCAGAACGCACGATGCTCGCCCGCCTGCGGCTTCTGCGCAAAGCACCATGCATCAATCAAGGCTCTCCGTGCATCGCCCGCAGAGACAATGGCGTCTGAGTAGTCGCCGGCGGCCAGCTTTGCAGCGGCGGCGTCGCGCATTTTCTCGGCTCGTGCCATCGCGTCGGCAGCAGTAGCGTTTTCGCCTGCCAGTTCATTTATGCGCAGGCGTGCGGCCTCGAATGTTTCATTGCCCCCGAATCTGCCGATGGCGTCTATGCGACCCCGGGCCGCGTCGCGCCACAGGTCAGGACACAGGCTGCCGAGCATCGCCAGGAAGAGCCGAAGCTTGTTGTCGTGATCGTCGTCCAGCAGCACGTGGGTCATGTGCACTGTGGTATCGCTGATGACGACGGCGGCCTTGCCCGTCGATTCGCCCTTGTCGTTATGCCAAAGGGCCGCTACTGTCCCCCTGCCGGGTACAGGCACCACGTTGCGTATATTCCAGGAGGCTTGCCGGGTTGTTTTCGGCGCGCCTTTCAATGGCTGGTCGGAGGCGGCAATTGCGGCGAACTCGCCCTCGTATGTCTGCCTGTGAAAAGTATCGTTCTTCATGCCTGCGGCATCCTGCAAGGCCTCCGGCATAACATAGAAACTCATCATCCTGCCGCCACCGCGAAGGAAGGCGTCGATGGTCTTCCCCGTCGCCTCTGAGACGGACGGATTATAGGGCAGAATGAGAAGAGCCAATCGCTTGATCCTCTCGCCGGTTAAGTCTTTTTCGCTTACGGACAGATACTCCAGCCCCGCCTCGTCAAGGTACCGACCGACGGTCCTTGAGTATGTCTCAACGCTGCGTGCATCGGAACCCGATGCATCCGCACGCACCAGCGCAATTGCAGCATCCTCTCCCGACAGCGACAGACCGGCCACGTGGAACTCCGTGTCGGCATCTCGCCCTCGCCAGGCGGATATACGAACGGTGTCGACCTGTCCCCAGCCGGCCGGACTGCCCTCGATGCGGGCTTCGGATTTCTCGACGCTGACCTGGTGCCACTCTTTGCCACCCGGCGCATCAAATCCGGCCGAGTACCAGCCGCCGCCGCTGCGAAAATATATGCTGAAGTGCCCCACCGGCGCCGGGTCGGCGCAGTAGAAGTCGAACGTCACCCCGCGGCTCATAGCCATATCCAGCTTGACCTTGATGTCCCATGACGCCCGCTCGATCTTCGTATTGGCGAAGTTGCACGGCAGACGAACCGCCGCCCTGCCGGCTATCCGGGCAGGCTCGGCGTCCAGACTGCCGCTCATGGGGACAAAAGCAATCTTTGTGAAATCAACCGTCGGCGGCTGGGAAGCCACGGCAAGCGATGCGCTGGCCAGCATAAACAGAAGCACTATTCTTTGTGTCGTCACCTTGTTCTCCTTCCTTCGACAATGCCATTTCCCCCATTGTACAGTTTTCACTGCCGGGCGGCAAGGAAACCCATCCGAAACTTGCCGGAGCGGCGGGTTTCTGATACACTGTTTCACTGTAGATGAACCTTGGAAGGGCCTGTTATGAAACGGAACAGCATTTGGCTTGATATGGTTTGGCTGCTTGCCGGCGTTTGCATCGCTTTTGCGCAGAGTGACGAGGCCTCGCAGCAATCACGGTGGGAGAAGGACATCGCGGCTTTCGAGGCGTGGGATTCGAAGAACGCATGGCCTCGCGATGGGGTTCTCTTCGTTGGCAGCTCCAGCATTCGGATGTGGCCCACGGCGGATTGTTTTGCGGATCTGCCCGTTATCAACCGCGGCTTCGGCGGCTCGCAAACCATTGACACCGTCCAGTTCAGTGACCGAATAGTAATCAAATACGCACCGCGACTGATCGTATTGTACGCCGGCGATAATGACATCGCAGCCGGCAAAAGCCCCGGACAGGTGCTGGATGATTACAAGGCCTTTGTGACGCGCGTGCATGAAGTCCTGCCGCGTACGTGCATCATCTACATGGCTATCAAGCCCAGTGCCAGTCGCTGGGGACTGTGGGAGAAGATGGCCCAGACCAATCGATTGATCAAGGAGTATTCTGTCGACGACACGCGCCTTTTCTTCGTGGACGGCGCGACGCCCTTCCTGGGTTCGGACGGGTCGCCGGAGGACAGGTTTTATCTTGCCGACAAGCTGCACCTCAGCGGTGAGGGATACAAGGTATGGACCGAACTGCTTGCCCCGATATACCTTGTCAAGGAGGTCGATCCGGAGAGTCAGAGCCTGGCGCTGATGCTGATCAAAAAAGGTATGGGCCCGCACAAAGTTTCGGCCGAGCGTCTGGCGGATGTCAGCCTCGAAAAGAAGCCCGCCGCGGCGAGTTTACGATCCGCGGCCAGCGTAACCAATGCCGACCACGAGATGTATTTTGTGGCCTCCAAGACCAGCAAGATTTTTCACAAGTCGACGTGCCGGTTTGCCGCGACGATATCAGAGAAGAACAGACAGACGTTCAAGACCCGCGAGCAGGCGGCCTCCGGCGGAAGGCGGCCGTGCCAGACATGCAATCCATAGCCGTATCAGAACTGCCATTTGCTGGAACTTTTGATCAGCCGGTTCTGCGCAAAGATGCCCGTCAGTGTCGGAATGATCAGTACCAGCGGCAGGAACCAGTGATATTCATATACCCACGTCTGAATATTCTGAGTCGGCGTGTCCTTGGTGGCCTCATAGAGATCGATCAGCCTGAGCATGCCCACGGCAGCGATCATACTGCCGCCAACGCTTGTAAACAACATGACGGCTACTTTAACGACAATGAAACTCATCAGTGCGCCGGCAACGCACCCCACAGCGGCACCGGCCCAAAGGTAGACCTGCGGCAGGCCCATCGCGTACCAGAGACCGCCGGTCAGCAGCGCCCCGGCGGCGCCGCCGAGCAGAAAGACGCACCACTTCATCAGAGGCCACGAAAGCGCCGCCAGAAGCACCAGTCCGATGATGCCACCCCATATCTCGCTGCCCGACTTGCCGCCGACGTAAATGCCGAGAAACATACCGATCAAGCCGAAGCTGATCACCACAAGGATGCGAAATATTCGCCAGCCATACAGCATGTACACCAGCCCGAACGACACGGCGATGACAGCCTGCAACCACGTAAGCGCCGTTATCTGGTTCCAGATTGCGTCGACGGGCACAACTTCGACATCATTGACGACGCGAGGTTCAGCCTGGGCCAGCAAGAGTAGCAAGTTCATTATAAGCCTCCTTCATGCTCTGCTCTATTCTGCGTTTTTCGGCGCGGCGCCGGACACAGCAACAACTGACTCATTGTACCAAAACCGATCATCGCCGACAGGACCAAGGCGAAGAATGCCGTACTGCCGCTTATGCGGCTCAAAGGCGCTGCGCCCTTGAACAGCAGCAGCGCGATCATTCCGGCAAAGATACCTATCGCGCCCAGCAACGCACAGGTTGCCGCCATGACAAGACGGCCGAAAAAGAATGCGGCGCCCAGCGTTACCACAGCGGCGGCTCCGCCGGCCGCCCAGCCGCCCGGTGACAAATGCCTCATGGAATGGACCAAAGCCGCACCCCAGAAAATCATTTCCTCCTTCAGCGCGGCCGCCGTATCAGCAGCGCCCAGATACTCGCTATCGCGGGGCATGTAATGGCTCGGTCCGCGAAGCGCTTGCGAATGCATCGCCGGAGGCGAAAACAACAGCCACGTCACAGCCGCGGCAGCAAGGGCGCCGAAAAAAACAATGACCGGCTTCTTTAGAAGGGTCGCAAATCCCCCCGTCGCCAGCGAGCTGACAATCACCGCCGCGGTCCCGCGGCTCAGAAAAGAATATGAGAATATCAGACCGACGGTGCCTCCGATGAATGCGGCAATGGCTCCTGCCCATCTTAACCCGCCCAGCCAGGTGCACAACCCGGCCGCCACAAGCACAATACCGCCGAACAGAAGCACTCCCGGGTAAAAGTATGACGCCGACGATTCGAGGTTATGCAGTGCTTCTGCCATAAGTACTTATCTCTCAGGCACTAATGGAACAAGACCAATGATGGCCAGACCCCTTCTATTATCGGCCGCCTCGGCCTCTTTCGTTAAATTTGGCTTTACCGGCAACTCAAAAGCCTTAAACCGGGCTTTGGAGCCACCGCCAACAATGGCGTCAAGTACCCCGGTCACCAGCACACGAACGGCAAAATTTTGTTTGGAGGACACTTGCGTAAACCGACACATCCTGCAGTGCATGACAGATTCGCCGGCAGCGACGTAAAGGTATGTGAAATTGTTTTTTAGGATTCGTGAAATTTGTTTTTGCGTTTCAGAAAGTTTTGTGTTACTTATGCCCGCGTCCGAAATACGTGACGATCGCTCTGGCTTAACTGAAGGTGTGCTTCGACTGCGGGGGCGGCGGCGAGAACTCTCGACATCCGACGCGCGTGCCGAACGTTGTCATACGTTT
Organism: Anaerohalosphaeraceae bacterium; assembly: GCA_041690555.1. GTDB lineage: Bacteria > Planctomycetota > Phycisphaerae > Sedimentisphaerales > Anaerohalosphaeraceae > JACZKQ01. The sequence continues at coordinate 8,071 of JAWLHD010000007.1, read as the reverse complement.
CGTTGCGAGACCCGCGCAAACGGCGGGTGTATTGACAAGTATGAATAATGACCGGATGTGTCAGAGACTTCCGTGCCGGACATCTGCCGTTTTTGACGGCGGACGGCCGGGGGTACCCGTCATGGAGATTATGACCAAAGGCGACTACGTGACCACTCCAGACCGTGCTTCCAACTATTTCGCACCATGCCTGCCGAACGCATCCGAAATTGCCGCGATTTGCGGCGAGAAGTTCCTGAAAGTGTATCGTACGGGCAGATTGCTGCCCTCTTATGGCACGGTCCGCCCAAGACGGCGGATCACGGATTCCTGTATGGAGATTTTCGATGGGTAAGAAGTTGTATGTTGGAAACCTCGGTTACGACGTGGATGATGCAACGTTAGAGTCGTGGTTTACCGAACACGGGTCGGTCCAGAGCGCCACGGTCATCATGGACCGGGCAACGGGCCGCAGCAAAGGTTTTGGATTCGTGGAGATGAGCAGCGACGCCGAAGCGCAGTCCGCGATTTCGGCCATGGACGGCCAGGAAGCGGGCGGACGCACAATTCGCGTAGCAGAAGCCAAAGCAGAAGGCGAAAGGCCTCGCGGCGGCGGCGGCGGCGGCGGTTTTAGAGGAGGACGACGCGGCGGCGGCGGTGGCGGCGGCGGCGGAAGACGCGATCGCTACTAAGTCAGAACAAAACGGGGAGGCCGTGCAGACGGCCTCCCTTTTATCCTGAAAAAGATCTTTTCTCAGATGGCGAAGCACTGGGCGCGGGGGTGCGTTGTGCCTTTTTTCTCCTGCCTTCATACTCTACAATGCGGATGAGAGGAGTCGAACCTCCACGGGGTTGCCCCCACAGGCACCTGAAGCCTGCGCGTCTGCCAATTCCGCCACATCCGCAGCGAGGCGATATATTACCGTATCGGCGGAAACCGTCAAGGTCTTTTTCCAACCTTTTACAGTAAAAAAAGAGCCTCCCCTCTTGCGCCCCCCCTTTTGTATCCGGATGCGGTGATATCTATTGTCGTGCCAGACGGGTTCGGCGGCACAGAGCGACCATTTCGCCGAGTTTGCTGCGAATATCGTCCATGCGCGACTCATGGATGGCGTTCTCTATCGATTTGGCCAGGTCCGTGTATATGGGAAAACCGGCGAATCCGCCCAACCCCTTCAGGAGGTGAACCTTGAAGGCCAGATCCTGGAGGTTCTCCGTGTCAAGGGCATCCTGCATCTCCCGTATGCGCTGCGGCAGGTTTTCGATAAACACTTCTATGGTCTTCTGGTAGTCCGGGTTGTCCGAGAGAAACGAGACGATCTCGCCCCCCTTCCGGGCGGCCTGGACCTGTTTGTGCTGCTCAATGAATCGCCAAACTTTGCGGAGCAGTGTTTCCTTGCGGACCGGCTTGCGAATGCAGTCGTCACAACCCACTTCCAGGTATTGCTCCTCTTCCTCACATGCGGCAGAAGCCGTCATTGCAATTATGGGCGTGCTGCGGTTGAGTGTGCCCTGTCGGATCGCTTTCGTGGCCGCGAGCCCGTCCATGCCGGGCATCTTGATGTCCATCAGAATAACGTCAAAACGCTGTCTGCCCGACATATCAACCGCCTCCTGGCCGTTGCCGCACTGCACTGTGGCATAGCCCTGCCGTTTCAGCAGAACATCGAGAAGCATACGATTTTCTGCAACGTCGTCGACGATTAATATGGCCGGCTGTGTGTCGGGGCATGCCGTTTGATCGTCTGCGGATTTGGGTTGGGGTTCGGCTGCACACAGTTCGGGCGTCTCGGTTCGCTGAACGTGATCCTCCTCGGTGAAATCTCCGATGTGCTCACGCGAAACATCAGCGACCTCCTCCACCACCTGGCGGATGGTCTCGGCACTGGAGACTATCATCTCGACAAAGCGCAACTGTTCCTCACTCAGGGTCTCTCGCGCCAGAAGCTCGGCGAAGCCGGTCAGGTCGCTCAGCGGCGTCCGGATCTGATGGCTCATGCTCGCAAGGAACCTGCTTCTTCGGTAGGATGCGTATTCGGCCCGTTCCTTTGCCTGCGTCAGTTCGGACACATCTATGAAGTTTATCACCGCCCCGTCATAACACCCGTCCCGGTGAATTGGCTGTACGCGGACGTGTAAATCCTGCTGGCCGACACAGTGACAGAATGTCTCCGGTGCGGCTATTCCCTCCGACCTGCGGAACTTCTCCAGGATTGCGATTATCTCCCGATCCGCGGGATATGTCATCGCCTCGCAAACGTTGAGTCCGATGAGCTCTTCGACGGGCCTTCGGCACAGGCCTGCATAGTAGCTGTTGACTTCGACGATCATGCCGTCAATGTCGATGACAATAACCCCTTCATGCATGGAATCAATCGTCCTTGCAAGAGTGCCGCCGACAGAGACAACATGGGCCTCTTCACGGCGGCCTGGGGTAATTTCCGTTGCCACGCCGATGACCCCTACGATGCAGCCGCTGCCGCTCCTGAGCGGAAGCTTGCTCACATGCAGATCGATATGATCGCCGGAGGCGGTCTGAACCATCTCGTTCATGTCCAGCAGGCCGATGCCTGTTTTCATGACCTCCTTGTCGCACGAAAGGTAAAAATCGGCCTTCTTGCGATCTCCGAGCAATTCGTAATCCGTCTTGCCGATTACGTCGGCCGGCGCCTCGCAACCCATCCAGCGAGCAAACTGCTCGTTGCAGCCGCGATACACGCTCTGGTCGTCCTTCCAGAATACTCCCTGCGAAACGGCGGCCGCCACTGAATTCAACACGCGATCCTTATATTGCAGCTCGGCAAGCAGCGAAACGCGTTCTTCGCTAAGTGTCTGGATCTCGCCGTGGATGCGGCTCAGCGACGTGAACGTCTCCGAGCTTGCATTGCGGCTGCCGATTCGCCTTCGGACGATCGCGGCCGCAACCGCCGCGACGGCACAGAACACCGCCACAAGCGCCACGTACAGACCAGCCGGTCCGGCGGTCGCGGCATTGTGTCCGCCACCGGCCTGCGCAGCGGGTGATGACGATGCGAACAGCATAAGATCAAGGGCGCAGATCGCTGCCGTGCAGCCCAGCGGCTTGTATTCTGATCGTTTTATTCCATCAGCCAAGTTAGACACCACAGAAACACTTATGTGCCGGATGACCGGACCGCTGACAACGCACTGTGCTTGCATTGCAGGCCCGTGTAGACATATCGGTCCTGCCAGACCGCGGCTTAACGTCAATTCTCCAGGAGGGTCGGCCGAGGGTCCCATAATAGTCGATATATTCGTGTGTCGCCGCGGTCCTCAACAGGCCCTCTCAGGGTGGCGATCCGCCAAAAAGCGACCTTGCTTTATCCGGCGCAATTAAGTATACTCAGGTATCATACGTTTATTGAAATCGGGAAAATGTCATAACATCATCTGTCCCGGAGGTATCATGGTTATCTATTTCATCCGCGCGATATTCATCGTAACCATCGCGGCCTTCCTGTTCGTCAGCATCAACAAGAGCGCCGATATAGGTGACGGCGGCGAACAGGACGTAATGGCAATTTTTATCACCGGAATGGCAATCGCGGCCACCGTCATCGCCGTGGACTGGCTAACGCCCAAGAAATCGCTAAATGCACTTGCGGGCATTTTCTTCGGGCTGATGATCGGCATGTTCATCAGTTGGGCAATGACTCCGGTGCTGGAGATGATCGACGATCTCTATTTCAATATGAGCCCGAGTGCAATGCGGATCGCCCGCTGGCTCATGGGCGTCTGTATCTGCTATTTGACCATCAGCCTTGTGATCCGCACCAAGGACGACGTCCGCTTCGTGATTCCCTACGTGGTGTTCTCACGTCAGACCAAGGGTCTGCGTCCGATGGTTCTGGACACTTCGGTCATCATCGACGGCCGCATCTCGGATATCGCCGAGACCAAGCTGTTCGACAGTCCGCTCATCATCCCGCGTTTCGTGCTCAATGAGCTGCAACTGATCGCCGACTCTCCGGACAAGATGAAGCGGAATCGCGGCCGCCGCGGCCTGGACATCCTCAACAAAATGCGGACCAGCTCCATCGTCGACGTGAAGATCGACGATACGCCGCCGCCGGGCCTGGACGCAACCGCCGGAGTGGATCACAAGCTCGTCGCATTCACTAAGAACTGTGACGGCCGGCTCGTAACGAACGACTACAACCTCAACAAGGTCGCCCAGCTTCGCGGTGTCGACGTCATCAACATCAACGACCTTGCCAACTCGCTGAAGACCGTTACGCTACCGGGCGAGACCATGCAGGTCAAGATCATCCGCCCGGGCGAAGAGGCCCAGCAGGGAATCGGCTATCTCGACGACGGAACGATGATCGTCGTGGAGGAAGGGCGAAGCCACATAGGCGAGACTATCATGTTCTCAGTCACCAGCGCGCTGCAGACTTCCGCCGGCCGAATGATCTTCGGCAAGTTCGACCGGGTTCTGTCGCCTGCACGCAACAACGGCCCAAAAGGCAACTACGCCGCAAGGACAACGTGAGGCTCATTCGATCACAAGACCATTTTTGGGAGGGAAAAAAATGGATCGTTTCAGTACTAATAACGCGCCGGCGGTTAATCGATTGCTGCTTCCCTGCACTATTGCAGCTTTGGCGCTGATTATCTGCGCCGCTCTTGCCGTTGGCTGGACGGTCCACTGCAACAAGCTCAAGGACGCGAATGACACGCTAACCGGGGCGAATCAGTCGCTGCAGCAGGAGATCGGCCGGCTCGAGGACCGGCTCACATCGCTTGCCGACCAGACCCGCGGAACAGTCGACGATCTGATGGAGGTGAATCGCACACTCGGAAACGCCAATGAGAAACTCGCTGCCGAATTGGCAGGCATTCGACAAAGCATGGGCACAACGGCTGCCGAAAACCTCAAACTCATCGACATGATCACCCAACTGCACGAAGATGCCCGCCGCCAGACCACTGAGAGCAGCAAATACATCGAGGACCTGGCCGGGGCGGTGACAAAACTCACTGAGGACCTTACCGCGGCCAATTCCCGGCTCGACGGACTTCTTGCCCGCCTGCAAGACAAGACGGACGAAGCCGCCGAACTCGCGCTGCGAGTTAACACCCTCGTGGAGATGGTTGCTCGCCTCCGTGTGCAGGGTTCGCCCCTGCCCGAAGCGCCGGCGGACCCAAATGCCGCCCTGCAATGACCCTGCTTTTTATTCGCCGCCGAGACAGATTATCCGCCCGTCCTTGAGGGCAACAATTACGCGGCCGCCACTGTCGATCGCCATACCCCACGGCAAAGCGGCAGCTACAATTGACTTACTCCAAAGCACTGCTCCATCGCCAAGGCCAACCGCTGTCACCTTCGACTTGTCCGCCACCACAACAGCATTTCTGCACACCGCCGCGGCGGTGCTTTGCGCGCAGTCGTATTGCCAGCGAGGCTCAAGCCCCGGCACCCTGAACTTGCCCCATCCGGCAAGATAGGTCCGATGCCTGTTCTCAACCACTTTCGGGTAGCAGACCAGCCGTGAATTGTTCACCCATGTTATGTCATGCTCGCCGCTGGTGGCCAGCAGCGTTTTGCTGAAAACGCTCTGATCGTAAACATCGTACTCCGGGTGCGAATAGAACGGCTTGCCTGCGCACACTACGCCGTCGCCGATCTGAAAAAGCTCCCATCCCCGCGGCGCCAGGGAAGCCGGGACGTTGTTGTTGACGGCGTTCTGCACCTTGCCGGGGTCGTTGAGGCACCGACCGGTTCGCATGTCGTAGATTGCCGGCGAGACCGCATTGCCGCCCGCCAGCACCAGTTTGTCGCCCAAGAGCAGCATGTGCCCCTGTACACCCACGCCGCTGCGCGCAGCCGCATCCAAATGACCCGACGCGCTATTGCGCCACTTGACTTGCCCCGTCGCCGCATCGAGCGCGTAAACGTGTGTTCCGTCGTAATTTGCAATTCCCGCCGCGGCGTATGCCACGCCGTCCTGCACCAGGACGCCGCTTGCCGCCGGCCACGTGCTCATCAACTTTCCGTATACCGGTATCCTTCGGTCCGCCGCCGCCGTACAGAATCGCCACAGCGTCCGCCCCGTCTTGGCCTCCAACGCATAGACCCGTCCGTCGCCCGAGCCGACAAACACCCGCCCCTCGGCGACAGTCGGCGCAATCCGCACCGCCCCGCCGACATAAGCCTTCCAGCGAGTCTGCCCCGTTCGCGCGTCAACCGCTCGGACAATGCCGTCATCGGCAGCTGCAAACACAAGCCCCCCCGCCGCAGTCGGCGCAGTCAGGATTACATCATCACCCTGCGGCGCCTCCCACAAGACCTTCACCTTCTCCGGCACGGCGACCGTCGTCGTGATGTTGCCCGCGTTGTTGGCACGAAACGTTGGCCAGTCCTCCGCTGTCAGTTCCAGCGGTGCATCCAATACGGCATGCCCCTGCAGCAACCTTTCTGGCGCCGCCGCCCCGCCGAAATCGAAATCCCCGGCCGACCCGAGGGCAGTCAGGCCATAAAGCGTCAGGTTGCAGTCGCACACCGAAGGCCACCAGTACAACATCCCGTTGGCGATGGTCACACCATCATGACACGGGGGCCGCATCGGCGATATCAGCCCAACAGTATCGCTTTCCGTGTCCAGACGCGTCGAGCCGCCGTTTGCACGAAAGAATATGCTGTCCGGGGACCCCGTCGGCCGCGTACACGCACGCCGCCCGACCGCAATCTCCGCCAACACCTCGCCGGTGAGAGGATGAAACTTCCTGCTCGGACTGCCGTCGTCGATCTGCCCGCTGATTCCATATACCGCATCCTCACGAATGATGATCTGAAAGTTGTTGTACGGATGCTCCCAGAGAATCCTGCCGTCGTCAACCGAAACGGCAAGCAACTTGTTCACCTGCGGACCCGCGAAGTACAGCGCCTTGTCGCCGCACTTGAGGTACGCCGTCGTGCGCCAGTTGGTCCGCCAGTCCTGCCGGTTCGAATACCCGCCCAGGGATTTGAAGATCGCCCCGTCGTCCGCCGGGCTTTTGCGCCAAATCACACTGCCGTCCCTGGCGTCGAGGCACGTCAAGTACTCGCCGAAAGCAAAAGCGAATATCCGTCCGTCCTTCATACACGTCGCCCGGCTGTCGATCGGCTTGTCCTCACGATAATGCCACAGTACGCGTTTGGAGGTCGGATCGATCGCCATTATGGTCCGCCCGTAGCCCCACGGATTTTCGCGCTGGTTGAACCCCGGCGAAAGCGGATCCCACGGCCAGCCGTGATGGTCCCGTTTGCCCATGATCACCGGATCGCTCTTCTCCGCCTGGCCCACCATCGCATACAGAACGCCCCCCTCCATCGCCATCCACTTCCAGAAAGTCCCCTCCGTCAGGTCCTCCGGCGGGACAATTTCGTCGATTACCTGCCCCGTCACCGCATCAAGAACCTTGCACGACTTGTCGTCGGCAACATACACGCGATCCGGCTCCGCGATGATCGTATTGCGGTGAATCATATACGTTTCGGACAGCTTGTGTTTCCACAGCATCGTGCCATTGTAGCCGTTGAACGCAACCAGTGTATTCAGGTACGGCTCTTCCCGCACCTTGAAAGCAATGTGCCCGAAGGCCTTGAATATCCTCCCCGCCGCCGCCACCGCCACCTGCGGCAGAGGCCCGTAATACGGCTCTGCGAGAAACTGCGTCAGATACGGCGCCTTGATTACACGGTCATTGGACTGCGGATTATTGTCACCGCCATGATAAGGATGCGACCAGTCATCCAGCCCTTCCGGGACCGGCTTGACAATCCGCCTGGCGTCCAAATGCGCCGTGCCGCCGGGCCGGAGCACCCGCAAAACCTCACTGTCCAAAACGCCCGCCGCGCCTCTCTGTACTAACAGCGCATCCGCAAGGTTGTCGGCAAGTCCGATCCGCGCAAACTCCCCTTGACCAATGAAGATTCGCTTGCCGTATACGCCCGCGGCATCGGCGGCCCTGCAAGCCGCCTGATAGTCCTCCTCGTCAGCCAATTGAACATATACCAGCAGCTCGGTATTTGATACAAGCCGCAGCGCCGCGCGGCACTCGACGTCCCCAAGCACCACGCATATCCCCT
>JAWLHD010000006.1:14067-29093 GCA_041690555.1 Anaerohalosphaeraceae bacterium | reverse complement strand
GTCCTTATGGGCGCTTGAATAGTGCGGGCGAGTCGCTATAATCGGGTTTTGTGTATGCGGTGCGGGTTCGTTTGAATCCTATGCTACGAGATGTACTTTCAAATTACGAGGCAGATTGGCCAAAGAAGTTAATATTCTGGGCATTGAGACCAGTTGCGACGAGACCGCGGCGGCTGTTGTTGCAGACGGGCGAAACATCAAGTCGTCGGTGGTTGCTTCTCAGGCCAATCTGCATGCGGAGTTTGGGGGGGTAGTTCCGGAGATCGCCTCGCGGGCTCACATCGAGAATATCTATCCGGTTATTGCCGAGGCAATTGCCGGCGCGGGGGTGGAGAAGCACCAGATCGACGCTGTCGCCATTGCGAATCAGCCGGGGCTTGTGGTAGCGCTGATGGTGGGTCTGACGGCGGCGAAGACTCTGGCGTTTGCGTGGGAGATACCTCTGATTGCGGTGAATCACGTGCACGCGCATCTTCAGTCGGCGATGATGGAGCAGGAGGATTTGGAGCTGCCGTCGGTTGCCCTCATTGTTTCGGGGGGACATACTAATCTTTACAGTTGTACATCTCCGTTGGACCTTACGCTGATCGGATCGACGACGGACGATGCTGCGGGGGAGGCGTTCGACAAGGTGGCGACGATTCTGCATTTGGGTTATCCCGGAGGGCCGGCAATCGAGAAGGCGGCGAAGAACGGGGATGCCAAGGCAGTGGATTTTCCGCGATCGATGCTGGATCGGGAGTCATTGGACTTTTCGTTCAGCGGCGTGAAGACGGCGGTGCTGTATTACTGCCGCGGGCAGGATATGAAGGGTGCAGATCGTGCCGCGTCGATGAGTTCGCAGGAGATTGCCGACGTTGCGGCGTCGTTTCAGGCGGCCGTGGTCGACGTGCTTGTCGAGAAGACGCGGCGCGCGGCGGACCGTTACAGTGCGAAAACGGTGCTGTTGGGCGGAGGAGTTGCGGCGAATTCGGCGCTGCGGATCGCGTTGCAGGATATGTGCGAGGGTACTGGTCGGCGTTTATACGTTGCGCCTCGGCGGCTGTGTACGGACAATGCGGCGATGGTTGCGTCGCTGGCCTATTACAAGTATCTGGCGGGTGATTTGGCGGATCTTGATCTGGAGGCGAAGGCGACTTCGTGAAGACAAGGGTTTGTTCCCTTAATGAGTAAAGGAGAGATGCAGGATGGCAATGGATATGGAGAAACTGTATGCCGAGCGGATGAAGCGTTACGTTACGGCGCTTGGCAACGGCAAACCTGACAGGATTCCGATACGCCCTTTCGTTGCCGAGTTCACGGCGAAATACGCCGGCTACAACTGCCAGCAGGTTGCGCACGATTATAATTTTGCGTTCGAGGCGGCGTGCAAGTGCGCGGCGGATTTTGACTGGGACGCTGTTGTAGCGAATATGGTGTACGTCTGGACGGGTCTGACGGAGGCAATCGGCACGAAGTATTATGCGGTGCCGGGCATTCATGTGCCCGCGGAGACGGGATTTCAGTATCGGGAGCCGTCGCTGGACAATGCGTTCATGCGGCCGGAGGAGTATGATGCGCTGATCGAGGATCCGACGGGCTTTTTGTTCAACGTATGGCTGCCGAGAGTATCCAGCGACGTTGTGCCGGCAGGAGAGCCTGTGACGTTCCGCAACAACCTGTCGTTTCTCAAAGGTGGGATGGCGATGCTGCAGTACTTTACGGCATTTGGGCCGCAGGTTGAGCGACTTCGCAGGGAGTGCGGCACGGTAAGCGCTATATCGGGGATACTTAAGGCGCCGCTGGATATCATTGCCGACAAGATGCGGGGGTACCTTGGCCTGGTAGAAGATCTTATGGAGCGGCCGAAGAAGGTGTTGGCGGCATGCGAGGCACTGATGCCGCATCTGCTGCACATGGCGCTTTCCGGGGCGGACCCGGACAAGAAGGTTCCGATTTCCATCTGGATGCACCGGGGGTGCGTGCCGTTTGTGACTCAGGAGCATTTCGACACTGTCTTCTGGCCTACTCTGAAGCCCATTATAGAGGAGATATGGAAGCGCGGTCACCAGACTTTGTTCTATGCCGAGGGCAAGTGGGGCGCTCACCTGGACGCATTTGCCGAACTGCCGGACGGCAGTATTGTTTATCACTGCGACCAGGACGACATCTTCCAGGTTCACAGGAAGCTTCATCACAAGTTTGCGATCAGCGGCGGCGTACCGAATTACCTTTTGGGCGTGGGGACAGCGGATGAGGTTCGCGCGTACTGCAAGAAGATTATCGACGGCGTTGCAAAGAACGGCGGGTATATTATGGATGCAAGCGCGATCGTTCAGAACGACGCCAAGATCGAGAACGTGAAGGCCATGACGGAGTTCACTCGCGAATACGGCGTGTATTAATCGCGGGCAAATCAAGAGGAGATATGCAATGGCACAGGAAGAGAAGATCGAACGAAGGCCGGGCGTGTGTATTCCGTGGGAGGAGAAGCTCAAGGAGCTGCCCCCCATCAAGGGCGACGCCGAGCTTGTCAAGCGGGTATGGGAGAACACCGACGCACTCGGTTATATGTATATCTGGCATTGTTTGTTGTCGTTTTAGCCATTCTCGCGGAGCTTGCCGGGGGGGCGAAAGGCCGGCTCTTTGGGTCAGGCTTAATTGCTTATGTTGTAATGAGTGGAGGCTAAGCAGATGAAATCAAGCATTTCGCGTCGCGGGTTCCTTTCAGGCGGAGCGGCGATTGTCGCGGCGCCGCAGATCGTACCGTCAGCGGTATTGGGCAAGGCGGCAGTTGCGCCAAGCGAGAAGATTACGGTCGGATTCATAGGTACGGGGGGACACGGCATTGCTCGCAATCTCAATATGTACCTCGGACAGCCGGATGCGCGCGTGCTGGCTGTCTGCGACGTGGACAGCAATAATCTGGGGCGAGCAAAGAAGGCGGTGGACGCGAAGTACGGCAACACCGACTGCGCTGTGACGAAGGATTTTCGCGAAATAATCGAACGTAAGGATATCGACGCGGTGATGATCTCGACGCCGGATCACTGGCACGTCCTTATGAGCGTTATGGCGGCAAGGGCGGGCAAGGATGTTCAGTGCGAGAAGCCGACTCTGACGATCGACGAGGGCAAGGTGCTGGTCAGGACCGTGCGGCGTTATGGGCGGGTTTTCCAGACGAGCACGGAAGACCGTTCGGAGCGGATATATCACCGGATGGCTGAGCTGGTCCGGAACGGGCGCATCGGCAAGCTTCATACCATACGGGTGAAGCTGCCGTTCCAGCCGGCGGGGCCCGGGGACCCGACGCCGCAGCCGGTTCCGCCGGAGCTTGATTATGATATGTGGTTAGGGCCGGCTCCGTATGCGCCCTACACGAAGGACCGGGTGCACTTCAACTTTCGCTGGATATGGGATTATTCGGGCGGCATCCTGTGTGACTGGGGGACGCACCTGTTCGATACGGCGCAGTGGGCCAACGATACCGAACGGACCGGACCTGTTGAGATCGAGGCGCGCGGGACGTGGTGGGAAGGCGGACTGTACGATACGCCCAAGGAGTATCACGTCGAATATACGTATGCAAACGGCGTGAAGATGTTCTGCGACCACGGCGGCACGAGTATTCGTTTTGAGGGGACCGATGGCTGGATCGAGAGTCCGAGCTGGCTGGCCGCGATCAGGGCGAGCGATCCGAGAATACTGGAATCGAAGATCGGGCCGGATGAAATCCAACTGTATACCAATCCAGCGGGCGAGCACCGGGATTTTCTCGATTGCGTCAAGACTCGCAAGGATCCTTACTTTCCGGTCGACATCGGTCACCGGGTGGCGAGCATCTGCCATCTTGGCAATATTGCGCTGAAGCTGCAACGCAAGCTGAAGTGGGATCCGGACAGGGAGGTTTTCGCTGCGGACGACGAGGCGAACGGGATGCTGTCGCGATCCATGCGAAGTCCCTGGCGGCTGTAGACGTTTTCTGATTGCCGAGTGTTCTGTTAATGGCGAGGGTTACTGCAATGAGAGCTTCGGTTCGGGTGGTCTTTGTTGTTGCGCTTCTTCTGGGTTCGGCGGGGGCAGATGCCGGCGAGCAGGTGAATCCATTCTATGCCATGGACACCAATGTGTGGAGCTGGCAGGGACGCACACCGCAGGAGGTGGCCAGGCTTCTTAAACATCTGGGCTATGACGGGTACGGGCATGGAGGTACTGCAGGCATCGATGAGTATCTTGCGGCGCTGGATGCGGAGGGTCTGGGGCTGTTCAGCACCTACATGGGGCTGAAGCTCGATGCTGAGCCCAAGATCGACCCACTGGTGTCGGAGGTTTTCGGCAAGTTCAGCGGCCGTAATTCGATGCTTTGGCTTTTCGTCCAGAGCGCCAAGCACGCACGCGGATCTGAAGCGGCCGATACCATAGCGGTGGAGGCGATCCGCCGATTAGCCGATGATGCACATGAGAAAGGCGTCAAGATCGCGCTTTATCCCCACAACGGGTTCTATGTGGAGAGTCTTGAGGATGCCTTGCGAATTGCCGAGAAGGTCAATCGGCGAAACGTGGGTGTTACGTTCAACCTTTGCCACTGGCTCAAAGTCGAAGGCGACAGGGACCTGGAGCGAACCCTGCGGCGAGCCATGCCGTATTTGCTGCAAGTCAGCATCAACGGCGCCGACTCGGGCGACACGAAATCGATGAACTGGGACCGGCTCATTCAGCCGCTGGACAGCGGCAGCTATGACGTTGGTCGGCTGCTGCGAACTCTGAGAGAGCTTGGTTATACCGGTCCGGTCGGCTTGCAGGGCTACGGGATCAAGGGCGATCCGAAGCAGAACCTGGCCCGATCGATTCAGGCCTGGCGAAAGCTGGTCGAATCGATCAGCAGCCCCGCGGGCGAAGGCAATTAGAAAGGGTTCATTGTCGTATGAATGCCGAACAGATACGGAATCTGCTGCAGGACGTCAAGGCGGGGACGCTGAACGTCGAGGAGGCCATTGCGCGGCTTCGACACATGCCATACGAAGACGTCGGGTTTGCGCGGATCGACCACCACAGGCACATTCGCTGCGGCTTTCCGGAGGTAATCTACTGCCCCGGCAAAGCGATCGAGCATATAGTGGAGATATTCAAGCGGCTGGCTCAGACGGGTCACAACGTACTGGCGACTCGTGCGGGCGAGGACGTGTATAACGCTCTGGCGGAGACGGGTGCATTTGCCGACATGCGATACGAAGCTATGGCGCGGATGATCGTTTTGGAGCAGTGCAAGGCGGAGCCTGCGCCAACGGATGGTTTTATTGCGATCATCACGGCGGGCACGGCGGACGTGCCGGTGGCGGCGGAGGCACAGGTGACGGCGCGGGTCATGGGGCAGCGGACGAAGCTTTACTGCGACGTTGGAGTGGCGGGTCTGCATCGTCTGCTGGGACACGTGGAGGAGATACAGCGGGCGAACGTTGCGGTTGTGGTGGCGGGCATGGAGGGGGCGCTTGCCAGCGTTGTGGGCGGTCTGGTGAACTGCCCGGTGATTGGGGTGCCGACAAGCGTGGGTTATGGCAGTTCGTTCGAGGGATTGGCGGCACTTCTGGCGATGCTGAACAGTTGTGCGTCCGGTGTAACCGTTGTTAATATCGACAACGGTTTCGGGGCGGGGTTTACGGCGAGTCTTATCAATCAGAAGATCAACCGGAAGGAGTCGGGCCATGGAGAAGGTCACTGAGATTCCCCAACTTGGTCAGCGACCTGTCGACTCTCACAAAGGCACGTTCGGTCGTGTTCTGATCGTTGGCGGCAGCGTCGGCATGAGCGGCGCATGTGCGATTGCCGGGCGCGCGGCACTGCGTTCGGGCGCCGGACTTGTGCGGGTGGCGGCGCCGGAGTCGGTGGTGCCGATAGCAGCGCTAATCGAGCCGTGTTACACCACACTTGCGCTGCCGCAGGACGACTCGGGGGGCATGGCGTCGAGCGGGGCGAGTTCAGTATGCGAAGAGGCAGCCAGGAACGACGTAGTCGCCTTCGGGCCAGGCGCGGGGACGGGCCGGGGAGCAAGAGACGTGCTTCTTGCGCTTATTGGCGAGCCGGACCTTCGGCTGGTGATCGATGCAGACGGTCTTAACAATCTGGCCAAGACGCCTCTTTGGCCGGGCAGGCGAAGGGCGCGTGTCATCCTTACACCGCATCCCGGCGAGATCAAGCGGCTTTGGCAGGGTCTGCTTCGTGAACCGCTGCCGGATGACAGGATCGCAGCAGCAGTTGGGCTTGCGAATGAGACGGGATGCATCGTAGTCCTTAAGGGGGCAGGCACCGTAGTTACTGACGGCGGCCGAGTATACATTAACGCCACAGGCAACCCGGGTATGGCGACGGCGGGGGCGGGAGACGTACTTACGGGCGTCATTGCTGCTCTTGCCGGTCAAGGCCTGGGGGATTTCGAAGCGGCGGTCCTGGGCGTATATTTGCACGGACTGGCAGGAGACATTGCGGCGGCGAAGACGGGGCAAGTAAGTCTCGTTGCGACGGATATCATAGAGGCGCTGCCGGCCGCTTTTCAGAGCAAGATGAAGGCGAGCGAAGCCTGACGAGATTGACAGCATCAGCAGGTGAGGCTACGAGTTATTGCGCAGCGGTCAGGTGAGTCTTGATCAGCGACAGTATGCTATCGTGGATGGCTTCGATGGGGGCGGCGGCGTCGAGCAAAAGGACTCTGTTGTATTCCCTGGCGAGTTTGAGGTAGCCTTGCCGCACTTCTTTGTGATAATCGCGACCTTTCTGTTCCATTCTGTCGAGCTGGCGGTTCATGCGGGCGGCGGCAGTGGCTTCGTCCACGTCGAGGATTATGGTTAGATCGGGCCATGTCCGTTCGAGGGCGTCAGCGGCGATGCTGATGACAGTTTCGATGCCGAGGCCGCCGGCATAGCCCTGGTAGGCGCAGGTCGAGGAGACCCAGCGGTCCATGACGACGCAGGCGCCGGCAGCGAGGGCGGGGGCGATTTTTTCCTGCCAGAGCTGGGCGCGGGCGGCCATGTAGAGCAGGAGTTCGGCGCGGGGACCGAGTGCAATATGTTCGGGGTCGAGGAGGATGTCGCGGATTTTTTCGCCGACGGCGGTGTCGCCGGGGTCGCGGAAGCCTACGACTTCGATGCCATGGGCGCGGATCCATTCGGCGAGCAGGCGGGCCTGGGTGCTCTTGCCGCAGCCGTCGGGGCCGTCGAGGACGATGAACTTGCCTATCAGATCAGGGGGCATCGGTGCGGGCCTCTTCAGAAAAGGTGTCTGACCCCTTTAATTTGGTGATGAGTTGCAGAGCCATGAGGTGGATCAGGAGTACTGTGAGGCTGACGATCAGATGATGGACGGCCATCAGGGCGTGGTGCGGTGCGCCGGTTGGGGTGTACATTCGATCGACTATGGATACGGCGGCACTGAAGATCATTGCTGCGATGTACAATGCTGGTATTGCCGGTTTATTTCTCAACCGGTAGGCGGGCAGGAGCATGATCGAATTGATCGCCATAACGTTGCGGACCAGCATGACGGGCAGGCACAGTGCTGTCGGTTTCAGCAAGGCCAGCGAGGTGACGATCAGGACGGCGGCAAGCGCCAGGGGCGACAGTTCGTCGGGGTTTTGGGCGCGCGTTATTGCGGCGACTATGGACAGGCCCATTGCGGCGAGTCCGAAGAAGGCGACAAAGAGCAGTATCTGGAAACGGAAGGTGCGCCAGAAATAGTAGCGGCCGACGCGGAGGAGCTGGAACGGCTCCCAGGGCTGGACACCTTCGATGCAGGTGCGGAGGAAGCCGAGGTAGAGCATCTGCCAGACGATGATGAAGGCCATTGTTCCAAGTCCGAGCAGGAAGGCGATGTTCTGCGGGGTGCTGACCGGGGCGCCTTCGGGGGGCTGGGCGACCGCGGCGATCTGTTCCAGGAGGAACATCACGGCGGTCTGGAGGCCGATCAGGAGAACGACCTCAGACCAGCGTGTTTTGATTATGTCGATTATCTTCGGCAAAGCGCTTCCTTTATTCTGCGGCCATATTATGCGGTCAATGCATTTCAACGCTGCAATGGCCTATGCCGGGCCGATAGAAGTTGAACTGGACGTTCGGATGGTCGGCCAGCAGCGACATTGGCACTGAAGAATCGGCGATTTTCTTGCCTATCATGAGCGTGGTGAGCCTCATTCCGAACGGATTGTCGTGCGTGCCTGCCTGCCAGATGGAGACCTTTTCGGCGAGCCACGTTTGGATGGGGCCGACGGTGACGGCTTTGGTTGGTACACCTGTTACGACGCCGCCGCCGCTGGTTCGGGCGTTCTGCATACAGGTTACGGGGTGGAGGTCGACTACGCGGGTGTCGAGTTTGCGGTATTCGGCGGACGAGGGCGGGGCGTCGGCATATTGGCCCTGGCGTTTGGGGGGGTCGTTGAAGGCCCAGTGTTTGATGTCGCCCTGGCCGCCCTGCATGACGGCACAGCGGACGCCGCTGTAGCTATTGACGTAGGCGGCGGTGTCGGCCTTGGGGAAGTGGAGGTTTGCTTCGGGCATGGCGAGGTGTTTTTCGATTTGGTCGAAGCATAGCCGGCGGTCGGCGAGTTCGAAGCTGAGCGGGTGGGAGACGGGCACTTCGCGGCCGTCGGCGTACCATTCGTCCATGCCCCAGAAGTGGGCGTCGGCGAGTTTGAGTTGGAGCGAGTTGACGAGTCGGGCAACGAGGGGGAGCTGCTCGGTGGGGCCGATGGGTCCGCAGATGCCGACGGGGTTGTCGGGGGCGGCCTGTCGCCAGGCGGCGATGTACTCGAGGGCTTCGGCGAGGTAGAAGTCTTCGAGGGTGTCGTAGAAGACGACGCGGAAGCCGTCGCGGCTCATAGCGAGCATGTCGTCGGGGGTGAGTCGGGCGGCGTCGTTGAGGATTTCGTCGTCGAGGGTGGTGTAGTCCCACCAGTCGGCGGCGAGCATGCTTAGTTTTCTTGGCATTGGTCGGTCTCCATTACAATGCGGTCACGGCGAGCCGTGGTCCTAAGTTTTGTGGACGAGCGATCCGAGCTCTTCGGAGAGGAGGTCGGACTGCGGGAAGGCATGCCCGAGGTGCTGGCGGAAGCCTTCGGCATATTGTGAGTTTATCTGCCGGCCTCTAAAGGCGGACCAGTTCTTCATCGAATTTACGTATTCGTCCATGCCGTGATGGGCGAGGAGCCAGTTGCGCTGGCTTTCGTGGCAGGCGAGCATTTTCTCTTTTGTGTCCATGACCGAATCGATGTTGACTACGTGGCTTGTCGGGACGGGTCGGCCGCAGATGTCCTTGCCCTCGGCGGGGTCGGCGTAGTAGAGATGCGGCACGGGCTCGAAGGGCTCGGCGCCGGGTGTGTCGACGTTTACGATTCCGCAGGCGAAGCAGGCGGTCATGGCAAGTCGGCCGGTCATTACATGGTCTGTCATGTAGTCTTCGGCGCAGAGAGTGAAGACCAGAGCGGGGCGGACACGGCGGACGAGTTCGATGACCTTGATGAGGGTGGGTCGGTCGTACATGATGAAGACGTCGTCGCAGCCGACGCAATGATAATGCGCATCCAGCATGGCGGCCGACTTTGCGGCCTCTCCGGTGCGGATGCGGCTGATTTCTTCGCGGCTGTACTCGACGGTGCCGCAGTCGCCGGGAGTGAGTGTGGCGATATGGACGTGCCAGCCTTTTTGTCGCAGCAAGGCGAGCGTGCCGGCACACAGGAATTCGGCGTCGTCGGGATGAGCGCCGATACACAAGACCACATTGCGTTCAGTCATTTTTCATCCTTTTTCTTTTTCGAGTGACCAGCATAATCGCCCATGCGACAAAGCATGCGGGCAGCGCGACAAGCAGCACCTTGAAAGCGAGAGGATGGGCCACCGCGAAGGGCATGATTATTGCGCAGGCCAACCCGACCAGAGGACCGAAAAAAAACACAAGCCAGCTCAGGGCTTCTCTTCTATGGCTCCAGTTCACACCCATAACACGTTGCTTCGGTCGATTTTCCAAGGCGGCTTCCAAAAGCACTATCGCCTTCGCAGGCGGACGTTTCCTGCGCCTACGAGTTCTTTCATTTTTTTGCAGAATTCGGTATCGGGTCGGACCGACAGTTTTGCATCGGCGACCGCGGTAACTCGATAGCCGGAAGCTGTCTCCAGCGTCATATTCAGCGGGCTCTTGCCGCGGTGGGCGGTGCAGAGGCTGCGTATGCGGGAGACGCGTTCTTCGGTTACGTCAATGGGGCTCAGTGAGATGCAGACCCTGGCGGCGAGCTTGTCGACGACTTCTTCGATCTCGATGAGTTCGTCGCAGAGGATGTTGGGATTTTCGCGGCGGCAGTCGACGGTGCCCTTTACGAAGAGGATCTTGTCTACCTGGAGGCGGTCGCCGCACTGTTCGAGCATTTTCGGGAACAGTACGACTTCACACTTGCCCTGGAGGTCCTCGAGTTCGAAGACGGCCATCTTGGCGCCGGCGTTTTTGCCGTTGCGAGTGACCATCTGTCGGATCTTAGTGACCATGCCTCCAATAACGACTTCGGCGCCTTCGCGGACCGACGCCAGTTCGCCGGTGTTGACCGTGGAGTATACGTTGATTGTCTCGGCGTGTCGGCTGAGCGGGTTCATTGTGACGTAGAAACCGAGCACGTCCTTTTCGTAGGTGAGCATCTGCATTTCGGACCAGGGGGCGACCTTTGGGAGTGCTTCGTGCTCGCGCTGCGAATCCGCTCCGAAGCCGTCGGCTCCGAAGAAGTTCATCTGGCCTTTTTGCAGGTCGGCCTGAACGCCGGCGCCGGCCTGCATGGCTTTTTCGAGTCCTGCCATCATCTGTGCGCGGCTGCCGCCGAGGTTGTCGAATGCACCGGCCTTGATGAGGGCCTCCATGACCTGCTTGTTAACCGCCCGCAGGTCGGCGTGCTCGCAGAAGTGAAAGAGGCTTCGGAATCGTCCAACGCGCTGTCGTGCGGCGATGATCTGCTCGACGGCCTTTTCGCCGACGCCCTTGACGGCGGCCAGGCCGAAGCGAATGACGCCGGACTGTTGTTTGTGCTCGTGGTCGCTGCTGTAGACGACAGTGAAATCGACGAAGCTTTCGTTGATGTCGGGCGGGAGGACCTCGATGCCCATGTCCTTGCACTCGCCAATGTATTCGACGACCTTGTCGGTGGAACCCATTTCGTATGTGAGCAGTGCGGCCATGAATTCGACGGGGTAGTAGTACTTGAGCCAGGCGGTCTGGTAGGCGATGAACGAGTAGCGTGTGGCGTGGCTCTTGTTGAAGCCGTAGCCGGCGAATCGCTCGATGAGGTCGAAGATGTGTTCGGCCTGTTCGGCCTTGAGGCCTTTTGCGGTGCAGCCCTTTATGAAGCGTTCCTTCTCTTTGGCGATTACTTTGAGCTTTTTTTTGCCGATTGCCTTAATGAGCGTGTAGGCCTCGCGCAGCGGTATGTCTCCGAGGCGGTTGCATATGCGCATGACCTGTTCCTGGTAGACCATGATTCCGAAGGTCTCTTCCAGGACCTCTCGCATGATTGGGTGAGGCACATCCCAGCGGGCGCCGTGCTTGCGGTCGATGAAGTCGGGGATCAGGGCCATCGGTCCGGGACGGTAGAGGGCGTTGGCGGCGATGAGGTCTTCGAGGCGGTCGGGCTTTAGCTTCATGAGGAGGTCCTGCATGCCGCCGGATTCGAACTGGAACACACCCTTTGTGCGGCCCTGTCCGAATATCTCGCCGAGTACCTTCTGGTCGGTGATATCGATGGCTTCGATGTTGATGTCGACGCCGTGCGCCTGGCGGGCGAGCTGTCGGGCGCGCTCGATTACGCTGAGGGTTCGCAGCCCAAGGAAGTCCATCTTGAGGAGGCCGACCTGCTCGACAGTTGGTCCTTCGAACTGCGTTACGAGGTCATCGGAGCCCGGGGGTTTGTAAAGCGGGAGGTAATCGGTCAGCGGCTCGTCGGCGATGACCACGCCGCAAGCGTGCACGGAGGCGTGGCGCGTGAGGCCTTCGAGCCTGCGGCCTATTTCGATGACCTTGCGGGTCTGCTCGTCTTCGTCGCAGGCCTTCTTGAGGTCGGGTTCTATCTCAAGCGCCTTGTCGAGCGTCATTTTGAGTTCGTTGGGGACAAGTTTGGCCAGGCGATCCGCCTCGGCGAGCGGCACATCGAGCACTCGGCATACGTCGCGTATAACGGCGCGGGCCTTCATTGTTCCGAAGGTGATGATCTGTGCGATTTCGCCGTATTTCTGGCGGACGTATTCGAGCACGCGTGCCCGGCCGTCCTGGCAGATGTCGATGTCGATATCGGGCATTTCGTTGCGCTGGGGGTCCATGAATCGCTCGAACAGGAGGTCGTAGCGGATCGGGTCGACGTCGCAGATGCCGAGGCAGTAGCCGACGAGGGTGCCGACGGCGCTGCCCCTTGCGCCGACGGGGATGTTGTTCTGGGCGGCGTAGTTGCAGAAATCCCAGACGATAAGGAAATAGCTTGAAAAGCCCTTGCCTTCGATGACTTCCAGCTCGCGTTCCATTCGCTGTCGAATCTCGTCGGTGATCTTTCCGTAGCGATTCTTGGCGCCGGCCTCGCAGAGGCGAGTCAGAAACTCCTCGGCGGTACTGCCGTCGGGCGGGGTGTACCTTGGGGCGTGGCGGCTCTTCAGATCGATCTCGACGTCGCAGCGTTCGGCGATGCGCAGGGTGTTGTCGCAGGCCTCTTCGACGTTAGGGAACATTGCGCGCATCTGTTCGGCGCTCTTGAGATAGACGTCGGGCGGATAAGTCATTCGAGTGGGATCGGTGACCCGTTTGCCCGTGCTGATGCAACAGAGTGCATTGTGCGCCTCGAAGTCGTCGGCCCGCAGGAAATGCACGTCGTTGGTTACGACGAGAGGTACACCCATTTTGTTGGCCAGGTCGATCAGGGCCGGCGCCACGTCGGGCATATCGCTGGGCTCATGGTGCTGCAGCTCGATGAAGAAGCGGTTTTCGCCGAAGATTCTCAGGTAGCTTTCTACAGTTTGGCGGGCCTTGTCTTCGTCGCCCTGGAGGAGGACCGTGGGCACTTCGCCGGCTATGCAGGCGGTGGTGCAGATCAGGCCTTCGCTGAACGCGGCGAGGACCTCTTTGTCAATACGCGGGCGATAGTAGAAGCCCTCGGTAAAGCCGATGCTGCTCAGCTTGAGGAGGTTTCGGTAGCCGGCGACGTTCTCGGCCAGCAGAAGAAGGTGATATGCATTCTCCTTAACGCCGCCGCCGCCGGACTTGTCCAGGCGCGAGCCGGGGGCGATATAGGCCTCTATGCCGATGATGGGCTTGACTCCGGCGGCATGAGCTTTGGTGTAAAAGTCGATTGCGCCGAACATATTGCCGTGGTCGGTGATGGCGACCGAATCCATCCCCAGGTCCCGGCATCGCGAGAAAAGCCCGCCAAAGCTGATCGCGCCGTCCAGCAGCGAGTACTGCGTATGTAAGTGCAGGTGCGTAAATCCGTTATGCGCCATTATTGCCCTGTTCCATTCAAAGAGGTCGACCCCCTGGCGATATCATAGCTGACTGCGCGTCAATGTCAACGGTGAGGTTGCTGTGTAGGAGATCGCGCGGGGTCGTTGGCGGCATGTGCGTTTGTGTGGGCCGGGGCATCCTGAGAACGCACAAAGGCCGGGGCGAGATGTCAAGTCCCGCCGCCGGCCTTTGTATCCACAAATACTTGATCGACTTAGAGCGTTCTGCGTCTGCGGAGCCAGCCGACGGCACCGACGCCAATGCTGCCGAGCAGCATTGCGCCCGGAGCGGGAATGGTTGCGGTGTCGGGCACAATCAGATGACCGTAAAGCGAACCGTCTTGCAGGGGACCGGTTGGATCATCAGCCAGAAGACCTGAGTTCCAGACAGAATTGAAGACAGCACCGAACTTGCCATCCTTCGCATAGAAGTCTCCCCATGTGGGAATACGCATACTATAGAAATCCACAATGAGCGTGTGCCCCAAATCACTTCCCTTAACAGGAGTCTCAAACTTAATGGCTGCAGGTCCAACTCCATCCGTACCTTGACCATTCTCCAAGTAGGCTTGCACATCGGTCCTCAGTATGCCGTCCACTGTGAAGATGAAACCAGCAAATTCCGTCGATCCCGGGGACCGTTCCAACGTCATATGACTGATCGCCCCGACAGAGGCTGGAACTGTCAGTTCGTAGTGGTAATGCCACCAGCCCAATACGCCATCGGCGTCGAGGTCTCGTGAGACAGTCCATGAGAGGGTGATGTCACCCCCTGTCGCCCACGGAGTGCCGGGTTCGGCAATCAGCCCTCCGTCATTAGCCGTGGTCAAAGTCCCAGTATAGGATATAGTCGGGGCGGCCACACAGAGACCGGTCGTTGCAACAAAAACCACCAGTAACCCTATTATCTTGTTCACAATTCAATCCTCTCTACCCACTGCCCCTCAGGGCAAAATCAGCGGGTGAAGACATGTTTAAACCTTAAATAGTCCTGCGTCTGCGGAGCCAGCCGACGAGGCTGATGCCCATTGTACCAAGCAGCAACGCACCGGGAGCCGGGATGCCCGGGATAACGTAATCCTGATATTGTGCGTTTGCCAGTGCTACGAACGGCTTGAGGGCTCCTTGATAAGAAGCCATGTCGGCCAGATAGGCAGCAGCCTGGGTTCTTGCGGCGCTGCTGTCGGCACGGAAGGCGCCGCCAGCGAGGTCATAAGAGTTGCCAGGTGTTTCAGTGACGATCTCCCAAACCGCAAGCTGGAGGCCAGCGGCCTGCGTAGCAGTCATATTGTCATTCCAGGAGGCGCTAAGCAGTTTTGTGAGATCAACCGCTTTCTGGGCGCCCATGGGACCAACCCACGGATCCGGGGCGTCAGTAAGACGGACGACATCGTACGAGACGGCCTGGGTCGTGGTTTGGTCGCCAACATCGATGCAGAAACTGGCAAACGCCTCACCGTCCACTTTTAAGTTATAAATGCCTGCATATACGGTGACGCCGTTAGGATTGGCGGCGGTGTATATTTTGACCGTTGCACGGGGATCAAC
>JAWLHD010000006.1:5595-14057 GCA_041690555.1 Anaerohalosphaeraceae bacterium | reverse complement strand
ACATTTGTGTACTTCACGGTAACAGTGTCGCCGATTGTCGGCGTTGCCATGACGGGTGTTGCGGCAATGAGGAGCAACAGACAACAGAACATTAACTTTTTCATCTTCGTTATCCTTTCGTAACTGATCTTCATGTTTTCGTAATCAGCGGTAATCAGCCGGATGAAGAAGCGATCAGGAGGACGGACAATTCACCCCCTCCTGATCACGTTCACTTTGCCCTATACCATTTTGCGTCTGCGAAGCCAGCCGACGAGGCTTATACCCATCGTGCTCAGCAGCAAAGCGCCTGGAGTCGGAACAATTATCAACTGAGACTGCTTGTGAGTTGCGCCATCATAGGGATTCATGACTTTGACATAAGGCAGAAATGTCGAATTGACAGTGGTCTGGAGGATTCCGTACCCGTTACTGACATCAATACCGAGCGCTGCGGCGGCAGCATCCAAGTACTTGCTATCAGACACATTGCTTATCGCCCATTCCTCTTCCAGATACCATATAGTGTTCTGAAGCAGGCCGGCTGAGGCCTCCCTTCCTGCACCTGGTGTGTAGTCATATCCAGCAAGCGCACCCTGGGCGAACTGCAGGTAGAGCCACTTAGTGGCGTCACTGAGCGGATCCGGCTTCGGTCCACCGGCGCCACCTTGCTTGGCAACGTCATCAATAGTATACGGCAGGTTGTTGATTGGGAGATTTTCGTTTCTTTCAAGGCAGAACGACTGAAATCCGTTACCAACCTTCGCAACGTCATCATAGAAAGACAACACGTTTGGAATAACACTTACGGTGAATTCGCCGCCGATACCTGTGGTGTACCCGGAGCCAGTGGGCACCACAGTGACGTTGGCACTTGCCAAGCCTGCCAAAGTGAAAATGGATAAAGCAATAATTAAATTTTTCATCTTTTTTCCTTTTTATTAAGATTTTACTCTTTAGTCTTGCCTAGTTCAGGTTCAGGAGACTGTCGGACACGGGAGTGTCTCGCGAGTCCACTCCTTGTGTCTGTACAATGCTCAAACAAAAAAACGGGGAGGGCTGCGTGAAAGGTTGCTGAAAATGAATGCTGGAGAGAAGACGACGAAATCCACGACTGCAGCGGCGGGGCTAACCGTCGCCGGCCGTGCAAAGACCGCGGGAGATGTTATGATCTCAGACTGCGCGATTGAGGCGCATGGTATACAGAGGGCCGAGGAGTATCCGCTGTGGTCGTCAAGCTTGCGCAGCAGGCCGAGATAGCGAATATCCTGGCCGCGGCTGCACGCATCTTGCAGGGCAGTATGTGGGCCCATGCATGAGGATGCCTGTGACGTCTGCTGCATGGCACCGCTGCACACTCTGCGCATCGCCTGAGGCAATGTCGCTGCGCCTGACTGTCCGAGCCAGATTAACCCCCCTGCCAGCGCAAGCCACGCACGCCGGTCACGAGCCAGCGATACGCACAGGAACCCGACAATCGCCATTGCAGCCGCCGCAGGCGCGGCCGGGAGTACCTTCACCTGGCGATACGCCCCCGTCGCGGCGCAATAATGCTCCGGATCCACTAAGGCCTGGCCGATGTCGGCCATCGCCCAATCCGATGCCTCGGTCAGAAGCAGCTCGTCCGACGCGGCCGTGAAAGACTCGAACTCAAAAAGCATCGAACCCTTCGACGATGATGCGGCGCGAACAACTGTCGACGACGACAACACGGCCAGAAAACAGAATGTCACCACCCTCCGAAGAAACACAGTCCCTCTCCGGATAATTGTTTACCCTCGTTCCGTGCGGATTTACCGACTGCCGTAAGCCACTTGAAGGCGGCAGCTCCTCCGTGGGAAAATAACCAGCTTAGAAGTCCCCCATTCCCTGCGGACCCGGTCGTGACAACACAACGCGACTGGAAAGCTGACTATAGCATAAAACGGCAGGCAAGTCAAGACCTTTGCTGCATATTGGACCAGGATGACGCTGCGAAATGGCGAGGCAGGCCCGGATAAAATTTATTATCGGACTATTATGAATTGGAGTAAAAAAAAGAACCCTGCGCTCCGTCGGGAACACAGGGTCCTGTTTTTTGAAGAGTTGGCTATAGCGCTGATTATCTGGCGAACGGGTTCACGCAACCGGGAACCAGCGGGTCGTTACAGACCAGCCAGTTCTCCGCGAATGCCGCCAGGTCAGCCATGTCTATACGGCAGTCGCCGTTGCTATCGCCAAAGAGCCCGAGTCCGGCGGCGATCACATCGGCACAGGTCGGGTTCGTAACGGCGATCACCACCTCCCTGTAGATGTTGCCCTCCAGGCCGAACATGCCATCGTCAATGGCAAGCCGAAGGGTATAGGTGCCCGCTGCATCAAATGCGACCGTCGGGTCCTCGACATCCGCCGAGGGTATGAACGTCACTGTGCCCGGTCCGACCGCTGTCCACTGGTAGTTGATGGCGTCGCCATTGACATCGAAAACCGTCGCGTCAATATCTACCGAGTTGCTCACCGAAAGCACGAGCTCCGCAGGAGCGTCGATGTCGATGATCGCGGGCGGGGCATTCTCGCCCATAGCGATGAGGTCGAGGATCTCATCCTCGCTGAGAGCATAGTTGAAGATCCAGACGTCGTCAATCATGCCGGTGAAGTAGTCGCCGGGATGTGCTGAAGGATCGACAAACTTGCTCTTGGTGCCGATGTAGAGCGGGTCGCCGCTGGTGTTGATGAGTCCAGTGGCGGGGCTGGAAGCGACCTGGACGCCGTCGAGGTAGAGCCTGAGTGCGGCTCCGTCGTAGGTTGCGGCTACGTGGTGCCAGAGGTTGAGCGTCGGCAAGGGGCCTCTCACATCGCCGGCACCGGCGAGATGGAACCTGAGCTGATTGCCCTCGACAAGCAGACGGAACTGGTTATCCTCTAAGCCTTTTTGCAGGATACGGTGGTTGCCGGTCCAGCCACGGGAATTGAACCATGCAGCGATACTGATCATGTACTGCACGTCGTTGAGGTTGGGGCTGGGGGCGTTGACGTCGGGGACGACCTCGACATAGCCGTACTGATAGAAGTTGAGGGCCCAGTTATCGGGCTCATCGGCGGGAATCCAGCCGGGGGCCCAGTTCGGGTCGGTGCCCATTTCGTGCGAGCCGATGACCCCGTGGTGGCCGTTGCCGGAGTTGTCGGTAACGATCGATGACCCTTCGCCATCGTTCATGGACCAGTGGGCCAGGAGGGCATCGTCAGTGGCGGGATCCCATACGCGTACGGTGGCCACGTCGTTGGCGTCGTTCACACCGTCGGAGACCTGGAGTTCAAACTGGTATACGCCTTTTTCTGTGAAAGCGACTGTGGCGTCGAGGTCCCCTTCCGTGCCGCCAAAATCGACTGCTGCAGGGCCACTGTAGAGACGCCACTCGAAGGATAATTGTTCGGCGGGGGTGTCGAAATCGGTGACGGTGGCGTTTAGCTGGAGGGTGTTGGGGAGTCGTACGAGGTAAGAACCGCCAGCGTTGACCTCAGGTGGCCAACCTGTGAGCGGCGCCTCGAGCAGCTCAACTTCGGCGATCTGCATGCTGTTGGCGCCGGCTGGGTTACGAACCAGCGGGAACATCACCATATAGTGGTCATAAGGCTGAGTATTGACGAAGCGGATGGGTGTGGAGTTTTTTGTGAGCCGCGGCCATTCGGCGGCCTGTGCGAAGTCGACGATGTCTCCTGCGGTGATGAATGTCCAGGGGCCGTCAATGCTGGTGCTTGAACCATACAGCTCGTATTTAACGGGGTCACGTCTGGCATCATCGTTTGCGGTGGTGAAGGTGAGGCCGCCGACTATCCTGCCGCTCTGGGAGGGTGTGACGGCGAAACCTGTGGGCTGCTTTTCACCGAGGAAATGGAGGTATTTGGTGTTTACGTTGTCGTCGATTGCGTTTGGCGGGGCTTCACCGGCCGGCCAGTTCTGATTGTTGTTTGCGGGGTCGCCCTCAATGGGGAGACCCTTTATCGCATCACCCGGGGAAGTAATATCCGCCTGGACAGGGCCAAGAGCGACGCAAAAGACCACAATTAACAAGATTAAACCAAGTCTGCTCATAACAACCTCCTGAATAAATGCCTAAGAAACTGCGCACCCGCGGCGCAGCACTGATTTACACTGTTGAACGTAGAACACTCCTGCGCATGGTCTCTTCATAATCACCGCTCGCTCCGCGGTTTTCCACTGTAGTGAGTGTACCCGGGGAACCATTCTGATGCAAGCAAAAAAAAGGGGGTTCTTGTCTGTGGTGCAACTCTCGGAATCCGCCAAGTCCTCTTAAAAAAAGATGCCGAGTGTCGGCCTTACTACAGCCAACACCCGGCAAGATAGCACAGTCAACCGGCTAAACGGTCAGGGACATCTGGTCACATCAATGTTGGTGCAACGCAGCCACTGGGATGCAAGAAATGCCAGATCGTACATGTCGACGATACAGTCCGGCTGGCCAATCGGGCCAGACAGGTCTCCCGGGATAGCACTGGCACATATTTCAACGCCGCTGGCAGCCGTGTACAATTGTGCAACCATAAGGGCAGACATGGGGCCTTTGTAAATGCGAACATCATCCACCATGCCGTTGAAAAACGCCTCGTATGCTGCAGGAACGGCATCCGTGATCCTGCCGCCGATAGATACCGGTGCGGATGTAAAGGCAATCTCGCCGGTGTCGGGAAACGACATGATCTCTCTACCATCCAGGTAGATTCTCCGGGTCTTTCCATCATAAGTGCCGACGACCTGATGCCACTGGTTGTCAAAGAGGTTGGGCGCGGCGGGCGTTGGATCGTCGTCGCCACTGGTTCCACGAAGCGTAAACGTATGTATGGCACTTACGCCGCGCTTGCGGAGCTGCCAGCCCTGCCCGTTTTCCCCGTATTTCGCGACGAAAGGCTCCCAATCACCCGTACCGCCAGACTTGACCCAGCAATATACGGTAATGCTGCCGTTGGCCTGGTCGAAGTGGGCCGGATTTGGAATCTCGAACAACCCGAGGTTGTTGAAATTGGCGGCTTGCCCGATTATACCGGGTTCGAAGGTAAAGGCCGCGCCGCGAGCAATACCTGAATTGTTATACCCTGAAATATCGGTGGCATCGCCGTCAAGCGGCCAGTGGCCCAAGAGTTCGATCAGTTGCAGGCTTGCGTCTCGGGATTGTACTGAACCGGCATCGCCTGTCGCTACACAGAAATAAATGCCGACATCCGAAGCTTCCAGATTGGTAAGGATTAAGGTATCCGATGTGGCGCCGGAAACATCGTCTCCGTCAACCAATGCCACCGCCGGCAGGTCGTTAGGTTCGTGATACCATTGGAAGGCGAGTACCTGTCCGGGATCGCCGATCACTTCGGCGCCGAAATGAAAGACGGCCTCACCACCTGCCTCACTCCAGACATCATCCGGTTCCTGCGTTATGACCGGTACCGCCGGCGCCGTAGTGAAGCTCCATGTCACCCCCATAGAGGTGTTCGGGTCATCCGGGTCTCCAGTGACTTGTACAAGCCAGTAATATGTGGTGTCATAGCCCAGAGGCTCGCCGAGAATGGTCGCAGGGTCCAGCTCCGTTGTTGTGACGTCACTGATGGATGCATTGTGAATCACATTGGGATCTGTGCCGAAGTACACCTCAAAAACGGGGTCGGCAACCGAGGGGTCGACCACCCAACTGACTGTTGTGTTCACTGGGATATTGTCAAAGGTATCCCTTGGCACAGGGCTATAGACCGGGAGAAAACCTTCCAGCAGTTCGACTTCAGCAATCTGCATGCTGTTGGCGGCGTTTTCATCCCGCACCATAGTGAAGAGAACTTGATAGTGATCGTACGCACCTCGCGGGGTGAATTCAACAGGAGAGGTATTCATCGCGAAACGAGCATCGGGAAGAAATGTAGGTCCGTAAGTGATAAGGGTATAGGGCCCGTCTATACCGTGGTTGGAACCATACAACTCAAATGTCATTGGGTCCCGTTCCGGAGCATCGTTGGCTGTCGCGAAGGTCATGCCGCCGACAATCGTTTGCGGGGTCGATGGTGTGACGCGAAAACCGGTTATCTGCCCCGGGCTTTTGAAACGCAAATACTTGGTGCCAATGTCATTATTGATCGCCATTGGCGGGCCTTCCGAACCGGGCGATGTCGTGTTTGCCGGAAAACCAATGATGGTGTCGCCCGGCGACGTAACATCGGCCGCACGTAGAATCGGCGGTGAGCAAAACACAACAGCGGCCAACACAAGGAATACAAGTCTGTTCATAGTTGCCTCCTCGAATAAAAAAAGATTTGTTTTATTGGGCACACCTTCGGCGCAGCCCTTTTCGCTTTAGAACGAACAGAATCTCCCGTACATGACCTTTCCTCAGCATCGCCCGCTCCACTGGCCAGTCCTCACATGTTAGAGCATACAGTGCACTGCTGGTATCATGCAAGCGAAAAACACTTTTTTGAGAGGGTTCCGGCGCCAAATTGGGTTTGACTGTGCGGGCGAGCGGGCGTATACTTGCTTAGTGCAGGGGTGGCCCGCAGCGCGGGTCTGAGAAATACCCTTGGAACCTGATCAGGAACAGCCGCGGCGGCGGAAATACCTGCGTAGGGAGCGGAATAAGGACTTGTTTTATCGGAGATCGCTTCCGCGCGGAGCGATCTTTTTTTTGGAGTGCTTAAATGGCAACGCAACTTGAAATCGCCCAATCGGGCGTCATCAGCGATGCAGTTCGCTGCGTGGGGCAGCGAGAAGGCGTGGATGCCGAACTGATCCGCAGGGAATTGGCTGCCGGACGCCTTGTTATACCCGCCAACCGCCTCCATCTGGCGGACAATCTCGTGCCCGCAGCTGTTGGACGGGCTGTATCGGTGAAGATCAACGCCAACATAGGCGCAAGCAACGTCCGGTCCTCTCTCGACGAGGAGATAGCCAAGATGAAGATGGCCGTCGACCTGGGGGCCGACGCCATAATGGATCTCAGCACCGGAACGGATCTTGACAAAATACGCCGCAGGCTGCTGGCCGAATGCACCGTCATGTTTGGGACGGTCCCCATCTACGAGGTCATCGCCGACCGCGACGTAGAGGATATCGATCGTGACACGATCCTGAAGGTGATCGAGAAGCAGGCCGCCCAGGGC
Organism: Anaerohalosphaeraceae bacterium; assembly: GCA_041690555.1. Lineage (GTDB taxonomy): Bacteria > Planctomycetota > Phycisphaerae > Sedimentisphaerales > Anaerohalosphaeraceae > JACZKQ01. The sequence goes on along the minus strand of JAWLHD010000006.1, from coordinate 6,944 downwards.
GTTGACTTTTTCACCATACACGCCGGGACACTCCGCGAGCACGTCGAACTGACCGGCGATCGCGTCTGCGGCATCGTCAGTAAGGGCGGCGCCCTGCTGGCCAAATGGATGCTCCACCACAACCGCCAGAACCCCATGTATGAAGCCTTCGACGACATCTGCGATATAATGCGCGAATACGACGTATGCTTCTCCATTGGCGACGGACTCAGACCCGGGTGTATCGCCGACGCCACCGACGCCGCCCAGATCGCGGAACTGCGGACCATCGGCGAACTAACCAAACGCGCATGGGAAAAGGGCTGTCAGGTCATGGTCGAGGGGCCGGGCCACGTGCCTTTCGATCAGATACAGCGCAACATGGAGCTCGAAGCCGAAATCTGCAATGGCGCCCCCTTTTACGTGCTTGGTCCTCTCGTGACGGACATCGCTCCGGGTTACGACCACATCACTTCCGCAATCGGTGGAACCGCCGCCGCCTTTTACGGCGCGTCATTCCTCTGCTACGTGACGCCGCGAGAACACCTCGGGCTGCCCAACCTCGAAGACGTCCGCCAAGGCGTCATCGCTTCCAAAATCGCCGCTCACGCAGCGGACGTTGCCCGCGGATTTCCGGGCGCAGCCGAACGCGACCGACGCCTGAGCCAGGCAAGGGCCAATCTCGACTGGGAGAAGCACCTCGGCGAAGCCATGGATCCTGAGACCGCCCGCAGCATGTACAATGAAGCCTGTACCAACAGCCGTATTGCCCGGGACGACGCAAGAGATTACTGCACGATGTGCGGCAGACGCTGGTGCAGCGTCCGAATCAGCGCCGAGCTGCGAGAGCACCTCAGGACCCCCAAGTCGTGTCGCAATATTGAAAGTGACCGCTGATTGGATATAGAGCTGCACCGCGATACTCAGCGGTCTCGGCAGCGGGCGATCCGGGCAATTGGCTGAATGGAGCAGCGCAGTTGCACCATCGATTCAAGTTTTCATCAGGTCGATCTCGATGATCGCAACAGGCAAAAAGATGAAAACCGGCGCCCACGCCCAAAGTTCGGGGCGGATCTGGTTGAAGAAAACCTCCGTCGCCATCATCTCGCATACAAAAGTCACCAGGAAACAGGCACCCGTAATCCCGAAGCTCGACAGGATAGCCGACTTCATGCGCTTCGGATCGCGGCACACCAGCACAGGCAGCGCCACGAGAAGCATGACGATGTTGATGATCGGCCTGGTGATCCGCGAGTGCTTGTGCAGGTAGAACTCCGCCTGGTCTCGCACACGCGTGCCCATCTTGCGCGCAAGTTCGGCCAATTGAGCACTGCTTAGCAGCGATTTGTAGTCCTCCTGCTGCCGGAGCG
>JAWLHD010000006.1:0-5585 GCA_041690555.1 Anaerohalosphaeraceae bacterium | reverse complement strand
GGATGTCGCCGGGGCGAAGATCTGTCACGAATGATTCCACCGCCTGCAGGGTCGTGGCAGCCTCGACATCTTGCGGATTTTGCGATATCTTCTGATAGAACCCATTGACGAAGTCCCACCGTTTGGTTTTGGCATTGTACACTGCTTGGTCGGCGCGAATCCAGCCCGTCACCCTGAATACAATCTGATCGACCGGCTCCCGCAGAATAATCGTGGGCTTGTACATGGTTTGATCTTTTTCGTCAAACCGATTTGTGCAGATTAACGAACCGTTGTCGTCGGACATGAACCAAAGACTGTAAACCTCTTCACCCGGCAGCGCGTCATGGGCTCTGATCAATTGTGGTGCCAGCCGAGGAATCGCGATCTCCTGGTCCAGTACCAGCAGACCCGTGAAGCAGAAAGCCAGGAAGATGATCGGCGCCATCACCCGTTTGAGGCTCACTCCGGAGGCCATCACCGCTACCAGTTCGTTATTGTACGTCAGCCTGGCAAGCGAAAACGTTGCCGCCACGACCGTAATCATGCCGGCCAGGTCCCGAAACCAGAGTGTCACCTGGCTCGTGTAGTACTCCACAACATTCTTAAGAACAGCCGCACCGCCCAAATCGGCGTGTTTGGCAAATTCACTGAGGTTCACGAAAAGATCAATGACCAGCACCAAACCAATCAACACGCAGAACGTGATGCAGTAGCCGATGAGGAAGTTCTTTGCGATGTATTTGTCGAGAATCTTCATGCATTTGCCATTACGTTTTGAGAAGCCTGCGGTAGATCACCAAAGCCAGCACGGCCAAAACGGCCAAGCCCGCCCACATCACCGCTATGCCTGTGGTCATGGTTATGGAGGGGCTCTTGGTCATCTCTTTGCCAACCATGATGAAAACCACAAGCGCTGCACCAGGAATTGAGCTTGCTCCGAACGCCGTCAGCAGGTGCCCGCCCTTGAATATCACTCCAAGCGAGATGCCCGTAAGTATAAGCAGCGTACAACCCAGCCCAAACACGAGTCTTGAGTTAACCTCTGCGCCGATTTCCACCATTGTCTTGTAGATTTGACGATCCAACTGCGCCTTGAATCGTCTCAATTCAGGCGAGACTTTCGCCACAGGCGATTTGGGGCCGCCGACCGTGTCAATTGCGGCCAGGAGTTTGTCGTCGGTCAACCGCTCACGAATATCTCCGGGCAACGGCAGGTATTTGATCACATGTTTCTGGGCAATTCCCTTGTAATCACCCCGATCATGCGTCGGATTATCAAGAATCATGTCAAGCATTGCATCGGGCTGATCGCTTTCCAGTTCCAGACGTCCGCTCTGGCATTCCCACCGGCAGATCAGGGTATGAAGGTCTTTATCCAGTTCATGCAACACGATAGGTCCGTGAAGGTCAATCCGCGGCCTGTCCCCTCCCGCCACGCTGCACCCCGCAGCCGTGAACAGCACTATCCGGTCCCGCCCGATGAACTGATATGCCCGGTTCGAGTCTCGGTTCGCCAGCTCTTTCGATATCTGCTCATTGAGCATCTCAATGGCAAGCTGATTCCGGCACTGGTAGGCAATCTCGCGGATGGGATAGAAGTGCAGATGGTTTGCCTGAATGCGTTTGATATCATCGATCCTTTGGAACTTGATGTCGTCCGTCAGCAGCGACGCAAATGTCGACTTGATCGGCAGCGACGACGAATATGCCTGTCCCTGCTTGTCAATCTGGAAGACTTCCTTGGCAACGATCGTCACTTCATTGAAATTTTTCTGCGTTTCGAACGTAATTCGGGCAGCTTCGGCGGTTATCAGCTTGCTGACCGCCCTGTCACGGTTCTCTATAATGATCACACCCTGAAGGGTATTAGTGTCGGTCCCCGCATGATCGGCAAAAATTTGAAAACGCCCCCCCGGAATCGAATAGTAGCCTCTGCGCTGAATGTTTCGAAACAGTATTTGTTCGGCGTTCGCCTTGATCGTGCGTTCTGCGCGATGGACGAACGCAGGGACTACGTGAAAACTGAGTACCAATGTCGTAAACGAAACCATCACCCCGAGAAAGAGCCCCGGATATACCAGCGTCAGAAAACTTATGCCGCTCGCCCTGCATGCATCCAGTTCATTATCGCTGGCAAACCGCCCGTATACCAAAGAGGCGGCGAAAAGGGCGCTCATCGGCAGCACAAACGTAAGTGTGATCGGCAGAAAATACGCCAGAAGGTTGAACACCTGCTCCGGGCCGACGCCATACTTCTGTATGGGACGCACCATAGCCCCCATGCTCATCATCAGTGTAAGCGCGACGGTGGCGAGCAGAAAAACCCGGAACAACTCGCGAAATATATATCTGTGAAGGGTGAAAACCATTGTCTTTCCAGTATCGCCGAATGTCCGTTTTCGCCGATGGTTATTTTTGCATAAAAATATTGGATTGCAACAAAATTCCCTTTAAGTTAACGCCCTGCCGTGCTTTTATTTGGTCAAGGCGGCAGGCGACCAATGCTGGCGGGCGCCATTGCGAGCCTGACGGCAATATCGTTGATTTTATCGGGCTGGCCCGCAAGTTTATCCGGACGGGGCTGCCGATAGCGCCTACAACAGCCTGTGACCGGCTGAACACGGCGGCTTTACTGGTTCTTGATTCAACAGCGACTGGAAACTTTGATGGCGACAGTGGAGTTTGCGGAAAATGCGGCGGCCATGTTTGAGCAGGCAGGCCTTACACGATTCGAAGACTTCTTTGACTTCGACAAGGGAACTCTCATCAACCGCAATCGCAAACGCGATGTGACGTTCTTCACACTCGGCGCCGGCGACCAGAAGAAAGAACTGTTCATGAAGCGATTCTTTAATCCTCACATCAAAGATATACTGTTCACTATCCGCAGTTTCGGACGCCTCTGTTCGCAGGCGGGCTGCGAGTGGTACAACGCCGGTATACTCCAGCACAACGGCATAGACACTTATCGCCCCCTCTGCTGCGGAGAGCAGATGTTCTGCGGGCTCGAGCGGCGATCTTTCCTCATTACCGAGAAACTCCCCGGCCGATGTCTCAGCGAATACGTCGCACAAACGTGGAGCCGAACGGGCCGATACGGGAAGGAGGCCATCATGGCCGCACTCGGACGGTTCGTCAGAAAAATACACAACGCCGCCATCAGCGTACCCGATCTCTACGTCTGGCATCTGTTCCTCGATGCTCACCATGAAGGGTTCGGCTTCGCCGTCATCGACCTGCACCGTATGAGCGCCAACATCAAAGGCGACCGCGAAAAAATACGCAATCTCGGTGCACTCGAATACAGCATGGTCGAGGATTATTTTGACGAGGACCTCAAGGACGTTTTTTTTGATTCCTACTTCGGCACCGACTTCCGCGGTGATAAAGCCATTTTCCGACAGAAAATCCGACAAAGATCAACCCAGCTAAAGGCCCGCCGACGTCGCCCTGCCTATTAACCCGTCAAGATCGTACAAAGCTAACCATATCGCCGCGACGAGTTCGCAAAATTCGTTCGACACTACTGCATCAACTCAATAATGCGCGCCAGATCATTCGGCGCCTCCACCGGCGGATTGCTGTAGGGTCCGTGGTTGTCCTTGTGATAGTTCACCGTCACGTTCGGGTCCTTCAACTGATGCCCCGTCAAGACACATGCCACCGTCTTCCCCTCTTCAATCGTACCGTTCGCCAGGAGGTGCCGCAGTCCTGCAATCGTCGCCGCCGATGCCGGCTCACAGCCCAGCCCGAAACGCCCGACCATCGCCTTGGCGTCGACGATTTCCTCATCCGACACCGCTAATACGATTCCATCGCATATATCCAGCGCCCGCAGACACTTCTTCAAATTCACGGGACGCGATATCTCGATCGCTGAAGCACACGTATGCGGCGAGAAATTCCGCGCCGTCAGATCGGCATAATACGCATCGATCACGCCCTGGTCAACGCGCCCTGCGTTCCAATGAAGCCCGTGTTCATTCACCAGGTCCGCCAGCGTCCGCGCCCCCGCGGCGTTGACTACCGCCAGGCGCGGAATGCGATCGATGAGCCCCAGGTTCTTCAATTCTCCGAAGGCCTTGCCGAATGCGCTCGAATTGCCCAGATTCCCACCCGGCACGATCACCCAATCCGGAACACGCCACCCCAACTGCTCGATGATCCGGTACATGATCGTCTTCTGACCTTCCAGCCGGAAGGGGTTCAACGAGTTGACAAGATAGATATTCAACTGCTGACATACATCCTGCACCTGGCGCATGCAGTCGTCAAAATCACCCTGAATCTGAATCGTATGTCCGCCGTAGTCCATCGCCTGGCTCAGCTTGCCGAACGCGATCCGACCCGAGCCGATGAACACCGTGCACTTCAGCCCGCACGCATGCGCATACAGCGCCATTGACGCCGACGTGTTGCCCGTCGACGCGCACGCACTCGCCGTCGCTGCCACCATTCGCGCATGACTGAAGGCCGCCGTCATCCCGTTGTCTTTGAACGACCCGGACGGATTCAATCCTTCGTACTGCAAGTGCAGACACCCCTCCTGCATCCCCAATTCCTGCCCGAGGTCGTCGTTGGTCTGCAATATGGTTTGCCCTTCCCCCACGGATACCTTACAGTCATCCGGACAGAAGTTCAGAAGTTCCCTGAACCGCCACACACCCGAGAAGTCCAGCCGGTTATCCCGACTTCCCCACCGGCGTGCGAAGTCGGACATCTTCACGGGTACGCCCGCCCGGGCCCAGTCATAATCGACATCCAGAAGTTCCCCGCACCTGGGACATTTGACCAGAACCTGCAAACAATCAAATTGTGCCCCACAATCAGGGTTAATACACTTCTGAAAAGCTGTTGCGACGCTTGAATTCATCCGAGAGGCTCCTGTTTGCCATGATGTTCCGCTTTAGTTCGCCGACATTCTAACCGCGGCACACGCGATTTGGAAGGGGTGTTCCGGCTCTGTGTTGACGATTCAAGAAAGAGCTGTTTGGAAACAAAAAAAGGGGATTCAGCAGGTTCTGGTTCTTGACGAATCTTTGATAAGGTTAGCAGCCGGGTACAGCGCGGACATAGGCTGGTCTTGGAAACCGGGGGTAATGCAATGAAGACGCCTCGCGACAACAAATTGGATAGTACGCTTGCATTTCTTTCGGAGGGATACAGGTTCGTTTCGAATCGGTGCAAGCGTTACGGGACAGATTTATTCGAGACGCGGCTGATTGGCAGGCGTGTGGTATGTGTTATGGGCGAGGATGCGGCCCGGATGTTTTACCATCCGGGACGTTTCACGCGGAATCACGCAATGCCTGTAACGACGCTGCTGCTGCTTCAGGATAAGGACAGCGTACAGACTCTGAACGGAGAGGCACATCGGCGCCGCAAAGAGATGTTCATGTCACAAATGACGCCGGAGAACGTCGAACGGCTTGGACGGCTGACTGCGGAAGAGTGGCGACGGCGGGCGCAGGCGTGGGAGCACGCGGGTGGAGTGGTGCTGCACGCCGAAGTGCAGGGAATTCTATGCCGGGCGGTTTGCCAATGGGCAGGGATTGCGCTTGCCGAGGAGGAGGCGAACAGGCGGACGCGGGAATTCGCTTCGA
>JAWLHD010000005.1:16168-29137 GCA_041690555.1 Anaerohalosphaeraceae bacterium | reverse complement strand
GTCAGCATTGCCAAGAGGTCCGTCGATGCTGGATTCCCAACTGTAAGCAACGATCTGGCCGTCGGGGTCTGAGCCGTGACCCGTGAAGGTTACTGTCTGGCCCAGCGCGGCCGGGTTCGGCTCCACCGCATCGATGCTGGCGACAGGCACGTTGCCGACCTGAATGCGAGTAAACTTCACGGCATCCGCACAGTAGCTTGTAGGGAACATATTCTCAGCATACAGTGTAACCGAATACTTGGTACCCTGCTCGAAACTGTATACCCCCAGTGAGTTCCATCGGCCGCCGTTGCTTAGCTGATTAATTGTCACCCGGGCCTTACCACCGGCATGCTTTATATCAACCGGAGCCGCGGTGCTGCGCGAAGCATATTCAGTCCACCACATCGATACTTCGTACTCGCCGCTTTCCGCCGGATTAAAATACCACACGAAAGTGCCGCCATTGCGGCTCCACAGGGAATCGACACCGTAAGGATTTGTTCCCGCCGATACCTCCCATGTGCCTGTGCTGGAGGTCTCGGTGTCTTTGTTGTCAACAATTGTTTCTATCGGCGCGGTCCTGACGACCAGAACATTCGATGTATTTGCTGACCACTGGCCCCTGTCATCCTGCACTTTGAACGTTATCTCATGATAACCCTCGGAAAGCGTCGCCGTCGAAAAAGCTGCCGCATCGCTTAAGTCGCCGTCGATGCTCGAGCTCCAGTTGTACGCCACAATTGCCCCGTCGGAATCAATGCCGTATCCTTCGAAAGAAACGGTTGATCCGACAATGGCCGGATTCGGCTCTATTGAATCGATCACGGCCTCGGGGGCCTCGTCCGGCGTTACAAGCGCAAACTTAACGGCGTCCGCGCAGTAGCTCATCGGCATCGCACCTGCCGCCAGCAAGGTAACAGTACCTTCAGTGCCTGCGATAAAAGGGTAGACGCCGATTACATTCCATTTGCCCGTATCCGCCTTCTGGTTGATGCTGATAGTCTCCGATCCCTCGGCATGCACGATCTCCACGGGCACCGCGTCACTCCGCGAAGGCCATTCCGTCCACCACATGGAAATCTCATAATCTCCCGTCTGCGACGGCTCAAAATGCCATGTAAAAGTCCCGCTATCCCGGCTCCACACCGAATCGGGACCATACGGGTCAAAGCCGCCGCTTACCTCCCATGTGCCCGTCATGGAAGTATTGGCGTCGCGATTGTCAATGATAACCGCCTCCGTTGCGTCCAAATACTTGAACCATACCGCATCCGCACAGGTGCTAACCGTTTCACCGTCCGCCGCCACAATGGTTACGCTGCCCGATCCGTCGAAGTAATACTCGCCAAGCAGATTCCAGCGGCCTCCGCCTGCCTGCTGATCTATAAGCAATGCGTCCGTACCTTCCGCATGCTCCACCGATACCTCGATCGCTGACCCCCTCGACGGCCAGGAGGACCACCACATGAACACTTCATATTGCCCCTCCGGCTGGGATTCGAAATGCCATGTGTATGTTGCACCGTTGCGCGCCCACAGGCTGTCGGGTCCGTAGCCGTTAGAGCCGCCGGAAACCTCCCATTCACCGGTGGACGACGTGCCCGAATTCCGGTTGTCGACAACGAAGTCGCCGTATGACAGCGAAGCCATGAAACCGGCCACGAAGCACACCAACACCAAAGTTCTTCTGCATGCTTTCACAATGCTTCTTCCTGCTTTCATTTCTTGCTCCTGTTCTGAACTCGAAAATGACATGTTCACATAAGGATAACTACTCAGATCTCCCCAGCCTTTTGCGCGATGCAGGAAGGCCCCATCCTGACGAACTCCTGACGCATTAATTCCTGGCCCTGAACTCAATCTCCCATCACACGCTGCAAAAAACCTTGAGGTTCATCGATGGATTCACCATTTTCTGGCGCGCCTGCCTGCACGGCTTCCCCATCACCGCCCATAAGTTGCCAGTCTACCTGCGCAGGCTGGTAGACACCCGCAAGGTTTTTCAAAATGTACTTGCCCTTTGGGTATTCAACGATGACTTGTGGCTCCCGATGGGCAGCATAGGATTTGTCATGGCTGATCGTGCGGATCTGTGTGTCCAGGTTGTAAATGCCCGGAACAAGATTATGGCCGTCGATCACCACATGCATCCTGCCCTGTTTCCGGTGAACTCTGAAACCGTTAAAAGTCGACAGCGTTCCGAAGCACATCACGCCATCCGAAACCCTTTTGACAAGAACCGCAAAAGCGCAATCCGCCGGATCCTTCTCCATCAGGTCGTAATCGAAACTGAATTTGATCGGCTCCCCGTAGGCGACGTGCACCGAACCGTTGCGATGGTTCTCAAAGCATACATTTTCGATTCTGGCCCCACCTAAAGGAACATAGCCCGCACATTGGACATTGCTCTTGATTGCCTCGTCGGCGAAGTACGTATCGCACTCGAAGGCATTGATCGCCGCATGGGGTTCCGCAAGCATCTTGATTCTGCCTTCCGACAGGTACAGAACGCGCTCGCAGAAACTGCCCACCTTAGGCATGTGATGCGAAACGAGCACCGTCGTGGTCCCCTTTTGCTTCAGTTCCTCCAGCCGTGCAATGCATTTCGCTTGAAAGGCGATGTCGCCGACCGCCAGAACCTCGTCCACGAGCAGAATGTCCGGCTCGCAGTGCGCGGCCACAGCAAAACCCAGTTTCACGAACATGCCGCTGCTGTAGAATTTCACAGGAGTATCGAGAAAGTCTTCCAGCCCCGAAAATGCAACAATGCTGTCGAACTTCTGCCGGATCTCGCGCTTGGCCATTCCCAGGATCGTTCCATTTATGTAGATATTCTCCCGGCCCGTCAACTGTGGGTGGAACCCCGCTCCTACGGCAATAAGCGCCCCCACGCGGCCATTAACCGTAACCGCCCCTCTGTCGGGCCCGTAGATTCCGCTGAGTATCTTGAGGATCGTCGTCTTACCGGATCCGTTCGGCCCGATGATCCCGAAACGTTCGCCTCGCTTCACCTCGAACGACACCTCGTCCAGCGCCCAGAATTCTCTTTTGCGCAGTGCTTCGGATCTGATACGTATGCCCAGTGTATCCTTCACGACATCTGAAAACCCGTATCGCATCGATCGCCTCAGGTCGCGACAGAACTTCTTCGAGATCAGATCGGCGCGTATCACAGTCTCACTGCTCATCTATACCCTCTCCGCAATACGCACCATCGCCAGATGAAACACGCGCCAGCATGCGAACAGCACAAGAATGCCGAAAACACTCGCCCATAGCAACGACGCCGGCCGACTCAACGTTCCCTTAACAGCCAGATCCCTGGCGGCAATAATGAACGGACTGACTGGATTCAGGTAGTTGATCAACACCTTGGCGCCTTGCTGAGGAGGCGGATAAACCACCGGCGTCAGGAACATTGCAAATGTCAGCAGAACCGTCAGCGAGTTGCCAACGTCACGAAACACTGCATTAGCCAGTGCAAGAACAAATCCTATCCCAATCGTCATTAAACCCAACGGGGCCAACATCAACGGCACCAGGACTATCGTCCGAACCGGCGTAACCTTGAATATCGCAAATGCCGCCGCAATCACGACGGCACGAATCATAAAGTCCAGCATCGCCTCGCAGAATGCCGCGATCACCAGCGTCTCGCGCGAGAAATTGATCTGCGTAATGATCGCTCTGGCGTTAACAAGGCTTTGTGCGCTTCGCGTCAGACCAGTGGCGAAAAGCTCCCAGACCGTCATGCCCAGAAGCACGTATAAGGGATACGGCAAATCCGTCTGCGCAATCATCAGAGTCCCCGTCCGATTGAGGTAAGTGAAAGTCGCCGCCATGATGATCGCAGGCATGACCGCCCACAAGCAGCCAAAAAACGACTGCCGGTAACGAGCTGAGAACTCACGCAGAAAGAAACGCCATATGAGTTCGCGCGCCGTAAAGAGTTCGCCGGCCATCTTGCCCCACTGGCGCAGTCCCCCTTCGATATGCGAACCAGGCGTGTAGACTGTCTGCTCCATGCCCTCATCCGTGCTGATAGGAACCATCTTCATCCCCCAGGGATAACATAGCTCAATATGCAAGTCCGTAAACAAGGCGCGTACCGTATCCGTCAACCACGGCTATCCATCCAACCCCGTCAATATAATGTGGATCCACGTGATGCATCTGCTCCGCGTTCCAGCCGCGGCCCGTCGCCTGCAGGATGGGATTGCTTTCGACAGGCCTCTCTTCATAGCGTTCTGGCGTCAGCATCGTGATCTCGAATGCCCGAACCTGGTTTCCGTAGGTCGGGTCGCAGTCCTGTGTATACCTGTAAAAGCGTCCGTCGTACCTGATCACCGGTCCGCCGGGCCGGGCGATATCGCCGTCAAGCTTCACAACCGGACTCGCTGGATGTCTCACCCACCGACCCTCCAGATCGTCCGCATGGAAAAGGTGAAGAACATCGCATCTTTCACCTGCGAACATCCACCAGCGCTGCCCGTCGTTGAACAACGTCGGGTCCAGGTAATTTCCCGCTACCAGGTCTTGCACGTACCTCCACTTGAAAGGAAACTCCTCCGCCTTATATAGACGCACCGCGTACGCAAGCCGTGTCTCCGGAACCATGTAGTACTCGCCTTCCCACTTGAAAACGCCGGGGTACGAGAGATGAAACGGCTCGTCCAGCACAATCTGCTTATACTCCCATCTGCAGCCGTCCTCGCTCACGGCAAGCCCAATGTCGCCGTGCCCGCTCTGGCGATTCAGCACCTCGAAAAACATGTACCATGTGCCGTCTTCCCGCACCATGAACGGATCGGCCACGAACTCCGCGTCCACGTCCGTAACGTCCTGCGCGGTCAAAACCGGATTCTTGATATCCCTGCACGGCGACAGATCGAAGGGACTCGTGCCCGTGTATATGCCGATTGAATACTCCCCGATCTTCCTGACAAAAGGCACCCGGCGTTTCGCGCCGACCGACCACGCCGCCAGCACGCAACCCATGATGGCAATGCCCGTAAATGCAACCCTTAGATTCTTGCTGAAGACCTTCATGGCTCTATCTCCAGACTCCGTCCCCGTCGGCGTCGCCCCTGTGATTCTCCATGTGCGCACAGACATTCTCATCCACGTCGAGAACGATCCGAGCCGCAGGTAGCCGTCTTGCATCCAACCTGGACGCGCGGTGCGATGCCTCTACTGCCGATAACCATAGGGCGAGGGGTGTTTACCCCAAACTGCTACCCCCAAACTTCAATACAGGCAAGTCTGTCGGCACAACTGCGAAGGTGGTTAAATAAAAATCAGTCCTGCACTGTATGCAGCCTGTTTCTTCCGGTCCGACACTATAGATATAGGCGAAAGGATTAGACAAAATTGCGTAGACACAAAACATAGGCGTCCAGTGGGTCCCATACGCGCAAGTACGCTCCAAAACTTTTTCACCCCTGGTACCGAACTCTTGGTATTGTCTCACCGCCGGGTATCCGACAATGTATTGGTCTTTGGCAGAGAGATGTGTACCGCAGAACGGGGGTTGATATGAATCGCCACAAAACAAGCAAAAGCATTGGCGGACTACTTCGGCCGCTTGCACTCTTCATGATTGCAACCCTGATATTCCCCGCAGATGCCGCCGTCTACCATGTTGACCCGTCCAAGGGAAATGACGCCGACGACGGCTCGCTTGCCAATCCCTGGCGCACGATTAAGAAAGCTAAATCAGCCGCCGTCGCCGGTGATCTGATCGAACTCATGCCCGGCGATTACGGCTCAGTGGTCTTCACTGGCCGAAACGCAGCCCACAGTGCCCAATACATCACCTACAGATGCAATCCGCGAACACCTTTCGCGGCCCGCTTTTCCTCAATTGTCTTTAACGGCGCGGCAACCTTCTACATCCGCATCGAAGGGCTCAACGTCGAATCCGCCGGCGGCGAAGCATGTGTAAAGCTCGATGGCGCATCTCACGTGCAGGTAATTGGCTGCAAGGCGCACGGACGCACCGGCGGAATCGGTCCATCTTATGCAAACATGCTGCTCAAGAAAGCCGCCCACGTCCTTGTCGAAGATTGCGAGATCTTCTACAGTGGACCACAGGCTCACGCCATACAGCTCGAGGAATGCAGAAATGTCGTTGTGCGAGGTTGCCACGTGCACGATATCGTAAGCAGCGGCATTCGAACAAGCGGCGGCGCGAACAACACGATCGAGTATAATGTCGTTCACGATCAAAGGGTCGACTGGAACCCCAGCGTCCATGGCTCAGGCTTATCGATTCGAAGCCACGACACGGTCATTCGCGGCAACATCGTCTATAATTATGGAAATACCCGGCCGATCCGCTTCTATCAGGACTGTGCCGGCCCTGACGGCTATCGCAATATGCTCGTCGAGAACAATCTTGTCTACAAAACACCTGACTTCGCTGGCGTGCAGTGGTGGACCGAGTTCATAGACCTCGGACCCAATTGCGTTTTGCGGAATAATACTTTTATTGGCGACGTGGTTGTAATCCTGGCAAGCAAGGCGGACGGATCGGGTCTGTCGCTTTATAACAACATCGTCACCGGCAGACTGCAGGTGGAACAGCCGCACAAATGGCCTAATATTAGACATGGCAGGAACATCCTCGGTAAACTGGCAGCCAAGGGTTGTGGTTGGATGTGCTTCCATGCCGACTTTGCGCCCGGTGGTGGAAACGTCGTGGGCGTCAATTGCGCTGTTGGCGGCTTTTTCCGCACCGGGGCTGTGCACTATCCCTATACCGGCGACTATCCTTACGAATTGCATTCGCTGTCCACCGCTGTGGATTTCGCTGATGAAGCACAGGCGCCTGCCGTTGACCTGCTCTGCCGCGACCGTGTCGGTCCCGCGGATGTCGGTTGCATGGAATGCATGGATCATCGTGCTGCTCACTGAATATGGTCTGTGCCGTACCTCAGCGACGCGTCACCACTGTCCGATCCCCTCCCAACACGGCGCGATGAACTCCGCCGTGTTGGCATCACCGTGCTCCTGTTTGCATACGTCAACCGCCATGGAATGCAGATGCCGCATACACCCGGCTCCTCCAATCTGCCAAGCCTCAATCCCCATATCCACGATCTTGCCGCGGTTGGCTTCCAGCGAGGCGGGACCCGTTATCAGAAGAGACGCCAGCTCTCGGGCTTTCGGCGTCAAAACGTCATTCCACATCTCAAGTTTCTTGGCTTCATTTGCTTCAAGTTCCGCCAGAGCACGCTGTTTTGCCAGAACCGCCTCCCGACGATATGTCTTGACCAACGCCAGCCTCGCCGCACGATGCCGTCGGCTCGACGGCAAAAGTCTCTCGGCCGCATACAGTAGTGGATGTATAAGCAACTGTGTAAGTGCACCCCCGATAAATGAACCGGCGGCTATCCACAGAACAGGATATCCAGAATTGTATACCCCTGCAGAGGCCAGACCTATAAGCCCTCCAAACAGGGAACTCATCCCACCAGAAGAGTTGTAAACACGATTCGTAGTAATCGGATGTTCATGTTTGTTCGCACGCTTGCCCAACCGGCGAAATACCGTCGCCGCAACGACACTGACAATCAGAAACATCCATACCGCTCCATGCTTGAGCGCATATAGCACAATGCCGTTGCCTTTGCCCGCAAGCAACACGACAAATGAGTACCCCGTGCAAAGGTAAAACCAGGCTCGGCCAATCCTATGTATGAGGTACAGCATCCGCATTTTCCAGTGCCGAATTCGTTCAATATGGATAGATTGGCAAAGGCTGAACTATATAGGGCGTGGTGGTAACCTCCCGGACCGGTCTGAGCAGTTGATCGATTGTGAGGCCAATAGTCGCCAGTATTGTCGGTGGCACCACGATGATGTCGCCTTCCTCAAGAAGCACGTTTCTGCTCGTGTCCCCATCTGCTGTCATCTTCTTGTAATCGAGTTCGAATATCCTGGGATCCGCGCGACCATCCGCCGGCGGCCTGACGACTCTGATCTTCCGCACCGATGCACCATTCGTGGGACGCGCCGCGGAAATGGCCTTCAGAACTGTGTCGCGACCTGTAAAAATCTTTGGCCCGGAAGCATATACCTGTCCTACCACATAGTAGATCTTGCTCCGATATGCAACTACCTGGACGTCGATAGGGTGCTCGCCGGCCAGCGAATATGACGCCATTATCTTCTCACGCATGACGTCAGCCAGTTCTTGCGGCGTCCTGCCGGAGGCATGAATGGCGCCGAGGCCTTCAAACGTGACCTTGCCGTCAGGCCGAATAAATTGCCTTGTGAGATGAATTTCGGGAACTCGCGAACAGCGTATTTCAATCTCATCGGGCGGGTGAAGAACATAGCTGTCGCTCGTGACATCGATCTCCGCCGGTTTCGTGAAATACTTCAAATCGTCCTGATTGGAAGAGTTACAACCAGCCAGCAAGAACACAATCAGTGCCAGAAATGTGGCAGAAGTCGCCGTACGCTGCATCTTGACCCCCTGAACAAGCCTTCAAATTCACTTGTGGTAGAAGCAGGGACCGTTCCCCGCGTCGTTCTATGTTGCTTAAAAACTGATTATCTTATCGGCGCCCAATGCGCGCGGCTTCACCTCGCGAATTCGTGTAGCCGAATAGAGTGCACTTAAACCATAAGCGCATAGGAGGTGCTTGATCCGAAAGATGAAGAGAGAAAGGTTCTTCGATCAATCCGCGGAACAAGCCGAATTGGCAGGATCATCACACCAAAGCCATTGCGAAGCAACGACTGCGGCATCCCTTAGATCTATTTGCCCGTCGCCCGAAATGTCCGCCCCCCCGCAATATGGCGGCAAGTGGCATTGCGAACTGCCCCACCACTTGGCAAGCATTGACAGGTCAACCATATTGACATACCTGTCGCCGTTAATATCTCCGCTAAGACCTCCACCCGGGTCTTCGCATGACAGCCACTGGCCGGCAACAATGGCCGCATCCCCCAGATCCACCACCCCGTCCCGCGTTATATCCGCCCCTCCGCAATATGGCGGCATATGGCATTCAGTGCTTGCCCACCATGCCGCCACAGTGGCAAAGTCAGCCATGTCCACACAATAATCCCCGTTTACATCCCCCTCCAGCCCCCCTACCATGAAATAAGCCGGGTAGCTGTTAATTAACTCGAACGCCCGGGACGCCGTACTCACCGGGTCGGGCCAGTAATTAGCCCCGTTCAGCACTGCCGCAAGCGTATGCCGACCACGGCTGGCGACTGTATAACTGCCCTTGGCAAGAACGTGATCCTGTCGACCATCGTTGCCGATGTCCAAACGTCTGTCTGTCGGCAGTTGCATCACAATGATGCCTCGCAATTCCGGCGGGACAGGCGAAATTACCGGGTCGACCAGTTTCACAAACTTCTGCATGGTCCCATAGGCGCTTCCTTCAAACTGGTCTGCGTCGACCCAGGGCAATTCGAGGGTATCTGGCGTACTATCGTCCAGGTCCGCCGACAGCAGCGCAACACCGCGATTATCACCCTTGCTTGCCCACGCATATACTGTCCAATAAACCGTATCACCTGTGCCATAAACACCTCTGTCGGTAACCACTTGTACGTTTATGGTGGCTCCGTAACTGGCGCCCCCCAAGAGCAGCACACCTATTGCCATCATCGCCGCGGCGGACAACAGTTCTCTCAGTTTCTTACACATAGCTCTATGCCTTACTAAATCAGTTCGTTGCGCTCAGCCGGCTATAAGCCCGGTAACAGTCAGCTTTGCCCTGATTCTCAGTAGTCTGTCACTGAAATTAGTGCCGCGCAGTACGCTTGACCTCACACGCCGGGGCTCGGGCCCTAAAACCATCTCGCCTTGCTCGCGATCCCATGCCTGTAAGGGCACAGCCTCGAACAGTGCGGTGGTATCAAACCTCAGGAACTGGCCGCGCTGGGCGTTAAGAAGTCCCCCGTCCCTGCCATCCACGACCGTCCCAATGCCAAATGAACCGACTGTCTGTTCACCGCCCTGCTGGATGGGTGCGCCCTTGGCGACCAACTCCTCATCCTCTACGACAGTTTCCACGACTCCAGCGACTTCAGGACCACTGCCGCTCATTGCCACATCCTCGGAAACAACGGCAAAGGATGCCCCGTCCATGTAACCTGGCGACGGCTCCACGCATTCAGATGCCATTACAAACTCTCGGCCATCATATCCCGCCTCCGACGTCGGCTCGCTGTTAGCTGCAATCTGCTCTGTTGAAAGCCGCGTTCCGGATACCTCCTTGGCTGCCAGCGTCCTTTCGACCGGTGCGCGATCCGACACTGTCTTTGCCTGCGGCGGTTCTTCATGATGGTTCTTGTCAACTGGCGTCGGGTCGGTCCTCAGATACGGGCTGTAGTTCTGCTGCCATATGCTCAAATCCCGCATGTCCACCAGGCCGTCCCCATTCCAGTCGCCGGTGTCCGGCCCATGGTCACTTCCGCCCACCGGATCATAATGGCGCTGCCAGATCGCAAGGTCAATCCCGTCAACCTTTCCATCGCCGTTGGCATCGCCACGAAGCTGCATCACTCCAGTTCTTGGCATCTCAATCAGGCTTACCTGCTGTTGCCAGATCGTCAAATCCGCCACATCGATCCGCCCGTCGAGGTTCCAATCGCCCATCGCCGGCGTATTGGCATTGCGTCCCTTCGGGTCATAATTCCGCTGCCAGATCGCCACATCAACACCGTCAACCT
Source organism: Anaerohalosphaeraceae bacterium (assembly GCA_041690555.1). Classification (GTDB taxonomy): domain Bacteria; phylum Planctomycetota; class Phycisphaerae; order Sedimentisphaerales; family Anaerohalosphaeraceae; genus JACZKQ01. Next base: position 18,454 of record JAWLHD010000005.1, on the reverse strand, counting down.
TGGCGTCGCCATTGCTGTCGCCGAGCAGACGGAACAGATCATACGTCTGCGAACCTGTCGTTCGGTCAAGTACCAGCCACCCATTGATAACCGCATCATCTTCGAGTAACCGGTTGCCCGCGGCATCGCGAAGCCGGCTCGTATTGAGACGAATCTCAATGTAGCCATCCTCAAAGGCCGTCACCTCCGAACCACCAAAACCGTCGACCGTAGTGTCGATTATCAAAACTCGTGTCTCCGCGTTCCATCTGAATCGGTCAGACTCCACCCACGACAAAGCCGACTCCGGCGTTGACAGGTTGAACAGCCGGATGTAGTCGGAAATAAGACCTGTGTCGATAAGCATAGGAATGTTCATGTCGTCACTGAACCGAAGCTCCAGGCTGGTTATGTTCGACCGCTGACTCGCGCCGCCATTTATAACCACCTCGATCACCCGCGGTGCTCGCGTGTCAAGCACAAATGTAGCCACATAACCCGCACCCGCGTTGAGCGGGTTCTTTCCTTCGTCCATTATAGCCGAGCCCAGTGTAACTCTATAGGCGCCGTTAAGCACCAGCGGTGCTGTAAACCGCACCGTCAACGTCCGGGTACCCCATCCGCTGATTGAATCCGGTGCCAGGACCGCCCCGCCCGGATCCAGCACCGTGATATGCCCCGCGTGCCCATAAACGGCTTCAGAGAAGGTGAAATAGAGCACAGGTGTCGTGTCGTTAGTCAGCTTGTCATTGCCATCAACTCCGCTATCTTCGTCAATATGCCAGTCTGTCAATACCGGGAGAACCGGGGTAATCATTATGGTAACTGTGCCCGTGCTCGTAGCGCCATGCTTGTCGCGAATAGTATAAGTGAATGTGTCTACCCCAGTCTGTCCCGCTTTAAGATACTCAAATTGTCCATTAGGCGAATAACGGTAGACGGGCGTCGCCCCGCCGACGAACGTCAGTGTGCCTGTCAATCCGCTGATATCGACACCACTCAAAAATACCGTATCACCAGGATCGGGGTCGTAATCGTTGGCCAGAAGATCGTCGAACGTGAATGTCACCGGGGTATCCTCATCCGTCACAAGCACGTCGTCAACGGCAACAGGATAACCTTCGATTTTAATGGATGCGGACCCGACGTATGTGCCGCCGGGAACTTGAGCGGTCACTGTTACCGTATAAACACCGTACCGGTCAAAGACATGGTCAAAATCAACCGCCCCAATCACCGGCGTAGCAAAGTCGAATCCCTCGCCTCCACGGTAAACAAACACTGCACCCTCTGAATTGGCCCCATGGCTCCACGCACCGAGCATCATGTCGCTAATGCCATCGCCGTTCACATCACCCATCACCAGCGACTGGGTTCCTGCCGCAAACGGATACACATCCTTGCCGTCGTGAAGCTGAATCGTTACCGGCTGAAAACCGTTTTTCGACCCCAGGTAAAGGAAAGTCACGCCCGTATATGCATCCGGGCCGGACGCAGCCAGTCCTCTGATCATGAGATCGTCATAGCCATCGCCGTTAACATCGCCCGCTCCAGCGATTGAATAACCGAACAGAGTAATTCCTGCCGGAGCCTCGATGACTAACGGAGTATCGCCTAACGGATTTACCTCGCTCTTGTGCACACCGAGATAGACGAATACCTCGCCGGACTGCTCCGTACCAGTCGTGTAATACGGAGCGCTGACTGCAACATCCTCATAACCGTCACCGTTAATGTCTCCGATTCCCTTAACTACAACTCCGAAGAATGAATCCGCCTGATCGCTCTCCAGCACCATAGCAGGCCGGGCTTTCAAGCCGGATGCACTGCCGAGGAACACATAGACGCCGGAACTGTCTTTGTTGTCAGGCGCGCCGATGATCACATCGTCATAGCCGTCGTTGTTCACGTCACCCGCACCCGCAAGGGCCATTCCAAACTGTCCGTAATCTGCCGCCCCACTGTAAGTCCAGGAAACATCAAGCTCCGGACCATCCGAACTGCCCAGATACAGGTAAACGCTGCCCGCCCGCTTGTGAAGAACGTTAACGCCGTTCTCCAGAACGTAAACGTCCTGCCTCGGCGAACCGATAAGTATGTCGTCATAGCCGTCCGCATTGACGTCACCAGCCGACGCAACAGGTATGCCAAGTGTTTCTTCAGCAGCCAGATCCTCGCGCGTCCATGCCGCCTGACGCTGCAGTCCTTCAGGCCCGCCCAGGAAGACCAGCACTTGACCCGTTACAGGTACTTCCTGGGTGCTGATGCTGCCGTCCGGATTGACTGTAGTCACAATCTTGTATGTCG